>JBBROT010000001.1:0-27020 GCA_038229155.1 Bryobacterales bacterium
CCGCACGGCTTGATTCCGAATTCCGCGCCGGCTTCCAGCAGCGCATTCCAGACGTGAGGTGCTTGGGTGGGCTCTACGTAGAGTTCAAAGCCGTCTTCGCCCGTATAGCCGGTGCGCGCGATGCGGGCGGGAATGCCCGCCACCGGGCCTTCTTCGAACCAATAATATTTGATGCCGTTCAGTTCGGTTGGAGTGATCTTGCTAAGCGTTTCGAGGGCGCGCGGGCCTTGCACGGCGATCTGCGCGTATTTGCCGCTGGCGAATTCGACAGTGGCATCGAAGCCTTTGTCGCGGCGCACGGCTTCGATGTGCTCGTAATCTTTTTCCTGGTTCGAGGCATTGACGCAGATAAAGATAAAATCGTCCGCTACTTTATGGACCAGGATGTCGTCGACGAAACCGCCGTGTTCGTAGAGCAGGCCCGAATAGTGCGCCTGACCCAACTTCAGCTTCGCGACGTGATTCGTGGTGACGTACTCGGTAAGATTCTGAGCATCGGGGCCGGTGATTTCGATCTCGCCCATGTGGCTGACGTCGAAGAGGCCGACGGCGCGGCGAACGGTGTGGTGTTCGTCCACCAAGCCGGAATATTGGACCGGCATATCCCACCCGCCGAAATCCACCATTTTCGCGCCGCTAGCGCGGTGCACGGCGTGGAGCGGCGTGCGCTTCAGTTCGATATCTGCCATGCGAGGGAACTTTTATGTTAGCGCGTTCAAGGCGTCGGGCGGCTGCTCCCAGGGATTGAGAACAGAGACATCATCCGTGATAATCAAGACGCCAATTCCGGGCTTGGATCTCGAATGGTCGCCGGAGGAATCCTCACAATGCAGACTAATGTTATCCCGATGGCACAGAATGCCTCGATCATGAGCAAGATGACTACTTCAGAGAAAATGCTTAGGCCCATGACGGAAGAAGCTGTTGAACAGGCAACTCTTCAAGATGAAGATGCGCAGCCGCTGACCGCGGCTGATATGTTGCGCATGCGCCGCACGCCGCGTACGAAAATCATCAGGCGTGCTTTGGCCCTCACGCAAGAAGAATTTTCTCTTCGCTATCACATTCCGATTGGGACGCTACGAGATTGGGAGCAGGGCCGCTCAGAGCCGGATCAGCCCGCGCGCGCGTATCTGACGGTAATCGCCCGCGACCCGGAGTATGTGAATCGGGCGATCAATTCGAAACCGTCATAGCGGAATCGGAAAGATTAAGCCTGCACACCCGCATTCCGCCAAACCGCTTTGCCCACGAAGAACGGCCCCATCGCCTCTATATAGGTTGAGGTTTGCTTGGTTTTGCGCATCGCCTGGATGCAGGCGGAGAGCGGGAACAGATCTTTTCCGGTGAGGCCGATGATGAAATCGTTATCGTGAGTATCCATGCCGAAACAGGCCAGGCGGATATCCTGCGCGAAGCCCGCCATGCCGAAGGAGTGGCCGATTTTTCCATGCTCGCTCAGGATGGGCATCTGCTCTTCCAGCGTGAGCTGCGCGAACTCGCCCTTGCGGCGGAGCGGATACCAGATGGCCCACGGCTGCGCGGGGTCGGTGGCGGCGCGGATGGGTTTGTCGATGAGCCAATCGCGCAGATTCGGTTCGTGGCCGAGCGAGTAAGTGCGGCCCAGCATGGAATATTCCAGTTTCGGCTTCAACGCTGAAAAATGCGCACCCGCCAAAATAGGGCGCACGCGATCGGTAAAAAAGTTCGGGTCCTGGCTCCAGGTGAGGAAGCCGATGCCGCGCGAATCGTTCACATCCTCATAGATGACGCCGGGGATGGAATCGTATTCCAGAATGTGTCCGAACTCGGCGATCTTGGTGGCTTCCCCGAAGGCCAGGAATTGCATAAAAAGGCGCGTGTCGGAATATTGGGTCTGGCCATCGCGTACGCCCCCGCGCTCGCGAAGGTCTAAAAGTTCCATTGTTTCTCCTCATGTACTCCGATACTAACGCGGTGTTTGGCGGCGCTATTTTTCCAGTTCCTGGCGCAGGCGCTTCAGCGCGCTGCGGGCCCACGTTTTCACCGTGCCCAAAGGCTCGCCCAATTTTTCAGCCATCTCCGTCTGACTCAGCCCTTCGAAGTATGCCAGTTCAATCACGCGCTTCTGATTTGCGCTAAGCGAAGCGAGAGCGGTGTGAATGCGGCGAGCCTCATCGGCGGTGACAATCTCCTGTTCGGCATTCACGAAAAGCGAAGGGTGCTCACGCTCTTCCAGCTCATATGCGTTGCGGGTCATGCGCGCTCCGGCGGAGCGGATATGGTCGATGGCGCGATTGCGCGCGACGGTGAGCAGCCATGGCCCGATGGATCCGCGCTCCGCATCGAACGCGGACATGCGGTTCCAGACGCGCAGAAAAGTTTCCTGCACCAGATCTTCCGCGATGCCGGAATCGCGAACGATGGTGAAGATGACGGAATAGGCCACGCGGCCGAAGCGATCGTAGAGTTCGGCCATGGCCGCGGCTTCGCGGCGCTTCAGACGGAGAGCGAGTTCGCGATCGCCCTCGGCGAAGGAAACGCTCAACAGCAGCAAGATCAGAATGACGATGGCCAAGGTCCGCCTGTCATTGTCCCATCCCACTTAGAAGGCGCGGGCGGGTTAGAAGTCATCTTTGGCGTCGTGCAGCCGGGTTTCGGGAGGCACTTTGCGGAAATTTTCGGAAGTCATCAGGTTCTCAATCGCCACATGAGTCAGCATCGCCACACGGGCATTGGCTTTGATGCCGGATCGGACGCGCACCCACGTGCCGTCCGGCAGGCGTATCTGTTCAAAGAAAAGATGAGCGCCTTTATCCAGCTTTGCCAGCGCCGAGAAACCGAGCGCGAAAGATTCGGAGGCGGTGGCATTCGCTTTCACCCACAGGAGATCTTCTTGATCGAGCCAAATGCGGCCGTTCAGATGGAGAAAAAGTTCGGCCTTCATCTCTTTCGGTTTGTAGCCGGGATGGGGAACGGCTTCCAGCACCCAGGTTTTGCGATCGTTCAAAGTTTCTTCTCCCACCGTTCGGAAATCGAAGGCGTCCAATAGCTCGTGGGAGAAGCGCCGGCCCTTTTCCTGTTTCTCCTTTGCATCGGCCAGACGCTTTTCGCGCTGCGCCGGAGTTTCGCGTTTGCGCGAAGCAATCAGCTTCGCGATGCGGCTGTCTTCTTTCTCGCGATCGGCACCCTCCAGCGGTTTATCGTTCCTGGCGACAAGCGCGCGCACGTGAAAGCCGTCGATGAAGACATCGTCGAAGGTCTTGATCTCTTCCGTTTTCAGGCCGCCGTCCTGCTCGAAGCGCTTTAGATCGGAACGCGTGCGGCTGACGTAGGAGCGAAGCTGCTGTTCATTTTTTTCTCCGGCTGCGAGAGATCTCACAATCAAATTGTGAGCGTCGGGAAGCTCCTTCGCGTGCGCTGGAAGAGTAAAAAACGCGAATATGCCAGCAAAACAGGCCAAAACATTTTTGACGATGTTTGTTGTTCGAGCTTGGCGAGGTTTTGCGGTGGATGCCATCACGCAAGAAGAGAGCCATGTCATACATTTTTTCCTTGACAATTTTTTTGAACAACCTTATATATGAATCACATTGCGATTTTTTCAATCGCAAACTTTAAGTTAGGGAGAATCACATCGATGAAGAACGCAACCAAGAAGGCCGCTCCAAAAAAGAAAGCTGCTCCGAAGAAAAAGAAGTAGCAGCTCACGTCCCGCTAGGGATGAGTTCCACAACATGAGGCTCCGGGCAACCGGGGCCTTTTTCATTTTGTGCGGTCCTTGCGGAGCGTGAGAACGCGGAAGGTTTGGCCCATGCCGAAGAGCAGAGTCTTGAGCTGCGGGGCGAAGCGGGAGTCCCGGAGACATTCCGGCGACCGTTCGAGAGCGCGGAGCAAAGTCTGGGCAAGCGTCTCGAAACGGATGGAGGCGAACCCGCACTCGCGCGCGGTATCCATCAGAAAGCCGAACGGCACGTGAGCGGTGATGTCGCAAGAGCCAGGGCCGCTCAGAACATCGGCCGAGGCGGAGTGGCGGCGGTAACTCATCAAGGTTCCCTCCGGGAAGCGCAGATATTCATTTGCGGACCAGCCGTAATCGATGATGAGCACGGTCCCTTCGGTGAGGCACTCATAGATGCGACGGAGCCAGATGCCAGCGCGTTCCGCAATCTCAAAGCGCGCGCCATCGGGAAGGAGCGGATAATAACGGTTCACGAATCGAAAACGCTCTCCCGCAAGAGCCGGTCCTTCGCGCCATTCGAAATGGGAGCCGGTGCGTTGCACCAGAAGCTCGCGAAACTCATCGCCGCGGCGCACACCGGTCGCGATGGGGAGGGCATCGAAAAATTCGTTGGCGAAGATTGCGCCGTGCCAACTGGCGGGCAGTTTTTCGTTCAGGCCCACGCTGGTATAAGGGCGCGGGTAAAACGCATCGCGCATCTCCTGCCGGCCCGCGCCTAACTCCAGCACCGGTTCCTCCGGAAGTAGCATGGCAATCAGAGAACCGAAGACAGGCTGCAGTTGGGAGGCGGTGAAGAAATCGCCGTGTTTGCCCAGGATGGCTTCGGGTGCCTGACGATAATAGCCGGTTTCCGGATGGTAGAGCGCCCACTCCATGAAGCAGTCGAAGGGCAAGGTTGCGCCGTCCGCTACCATCGTAGGCATCGCGGCGGAGCGAGAGTTATTGCAATCGATTGAGTGAGCGATGGCCGAACCTACCCTTCAACAGCTTACCGAGCAGGTGCGGCGGCTGACGGATCGGGTCTCTGTTCTGGAACGGCAGCTCGCGATTCGTTCAGCAGAAACTGAGCTTGCCACCGAGCCGGAAGCCGCAGCGGTGACGAGCCCGAAGCGCGATCTGGAATCGCGAGTAGGCTTGCGCCTGGTGAATCGCGTGGGCGCGATCACGCTGATTCTGGGAATCGGATTTTTCTTTCGCTATGCGGTGGAGAACAACTGGCTGGGGGAAGCAGCGCGCGTTCTGGCGGGCGCTCTGGCCGGGTTGCTGCTGCTTGCGGGTGGCGAACTGGCTTACCGCCGAGCGCAGGGTGTGTTCGCGCAAGGCATCACCGGAGCGGGAGCGGCGATTCTGTACCTTGCGATTTATGCTGCGTTCGGTGCCTACCGGCTGATTCCAGCGGGAGTGGCGTTCGCCTGCATCGCGGGAATCACGGCGCTGTCCGCAAATCTGGCGCTGCGCTACGGTTCGCAAGCTATCGGAGTGTTGGCCTTGTTCGGCGCGTTTCTGGCTCCGCTGATTCTGGAAGGCGCGCACTTGGGCCAGTGGTTCGTGCCCGCGTACATCGGCGCGTTGGACGTGTGCTTCGTGCTGCTGGCATCGCGGCGTGCTTGGCGCATTACGGAATGGATGGCGCTGGTGGGCACCGTACTGTTCACGGCCCAGTTCGCGGAGGCGCCGGTGCGGCTGTTCGTTCCCGCTTACTATCTGCTGTTCGCCACGCGGCCCAACCCAGCGTTGTTCGTGGCCGCGCACGGGCTGTTGCTGGGGCGCGTCACGCTGCTGCCGAAATCGATGTGGCTGTACGCGCCTGAATGGACGGCACTCTCCTTCGGCGGGCTGGCGATTTTGCGGTGGCGCGGCTGGTATGGCGTGGCGAGTTGGCTGGTGAGCATAGCGGCGGTGTGCTGGTTCCTGGGCGCGGTGAGCGGCGAACTGCCACTGGCCGGCGCGCTGGTCACACTCACCATTTTGTTCGCGGCGTTTTTTGCGGCAACGGCGTGGCGCGCGTTCACCGCCGCCGATTCGCTCACCGCGCCTGAATTGGCGGCGGTGCCACTGACGGCCACATTTTACTTTGGTGCTTGCTACCAGCGTTTGGCCGGGTGGGGCGATTCCTGGGCGGCGCTGCTGGCGCTGGTACTGGCCGGTCTTTACATCGCGATGGCATTCCGGCTCCGCAATGCCTCGAACCCGATTGGCATGGTCAGCGGCGGTGTGGGTGTTGCGTTCTTCACCCTCGCGGTGCCGCTCCGGTTTCATGCATTCCGCATCACCATGGCATGGGCGCTCGAAGGAGCGGCGCTGGTGTGGATCGGCTTCCGGCGCGGCGCGGGGGTGGCCCGGATCTTCGGACTGTTCGTCTTGCTATTCGCCGCCGTCCGCTTCGCCGCGCTCGATCTGTTCCTGTTCGCCGCGCCGGAAGGTCACCGCATCTTGGCAAATGCCCGATTCGCGACGGCACTGGCGCTGGCCATCGCGTTCTTCCTGGCGGCTGTATGGAGCCGCGGCATGCGCGTGCCGGTGTGGGTGCCGGGCGGCGCGGGACACTTGGTGCTGCTCACGGCGCTATCGTTTGAGGTGTCCGATTGGGCCATCCGTTTTCATGCTGCGAACCAGAGTAACGTGCAGAGCGCGGCCCTTTCCATCCTGTTCGCGATGTACGCGGTGATGCTGGTGGCGTTCGGCACAGCGAACAGTTCAGCGGGCAGTCGCTACATGGGGCTGGGCCTGATCGCGTTGGTGGTGGTGAAGCTGTACCTCTATGACATTTGGCAGTTGGATCTGGTGTACCGCTTCATCGCCTTCGCGGGATTGGGCGGCCTGTTACTTGCGATGTCATTCCTGTATTCGCGCTATCGCGAATCGGTCGCGATTTGGCTCACGCGAGACAAAGCGCCTACACCACGCGACGCTTCCGCAGTTCATCCACCGCAACAGCCAGAATGATCACCGCGCCGATCACCACCTGCTGCACGTAATTGGAGATGCCCAACAGATCGCTGCCGTTTGAGAGCAGGCCCATGATGAACGCGCCGACCAGTGTGCCCACCACGCTGCCTTCACCGCCGCGCAGACTGCCGCCGCCGATCACCACGGCCGCGATGGCCTGCAACTCGTAGCCCTGGCCGGCGGTGGGCTGCCCCGTCATGAGGCGCGATGCTTCAATCATGCCCGCAAGCCCGGTGAGCAGGCCGCCGATGGAATAGACCGCGGTGGTGTGGAAGGCCACGGGAATACCGGCGTACATGGCCGCGGCCGGACTGCTGCCGATTGCGAACGCATAACGGCCCAGGCGCGTGTGCTCCAGAAGGATGTGTACGGCGATGGCGCACACAATCAGCAACAGCAGCACATAGGGGATGCCGAAGATTGCGCCTTCGCCCAAAGTGGAAAACGCGGGCGGCAATTTGTGCACCGGCAAACCGTTCGACAGGATGAGCGCTGAGCCGCGATAGATGCCGAGCGTGCCTAGCGTGACGATGAACGGTGCGATCTTCAGCCGCGTGATGAGAAAGCCGTTCAAGAAGCCGCAGGCAAGGCCGGTGAGGATGCCGATGAACACGGCGGGCACGATGGGGACGCCGCGCTCCATCGCCATCGCGCCCGATAAACCGCCCAGGCCGAGGATGGAGCCGACGGAAAGATCGATGCCGCCGGAGATGATGATCACGGTCATGCCGAGCGCCATGATGTTGATAACCGCGGTCTGGCGCACCACGCTGGACAGATTGGTGGCCGTCAGGAAATGCGGCGATGCAATCACCAGCGAGATGAAGAGAACGATCAGGCTCAGGAACGGGAGCAGCCGTTGGAGGCGTTTCAAGCGATTGTCTCCGCTTCGGAATTCGCAAGTGTTGCCAGCGCCATGATTTCTTCGGGAGTGGTGCCGCGGGGCAGTTCGCCGGAGATGCGGCCCTGACGCATCACCACGATGCGATCGGCCACCTGCAGCAATTCGGGAATTTCGGAACTCACCATCAGAACAGCAGCGCCCTTTCCGGCTAGCTCATGCATAAAATCGAAGACCTCTACCTTCGCGCCGACATCGATTCCGCGCGTGGGCTCATCGAAAAGGAACACGCGCGGTTCGCGGAAGAGCCACTTCGCGATCACCACCTTCTGCTGATTGCCGCCGCTCAAGCGTCCCGCCGGCTGCTTGGGGCCTTGCGCCTTGATGCGAAGCTTTGCAATGTAATCCGCGCCAATTTCATTTTGCCTGCGCAGATGAAGGAAGCCGCACGTACTGATTGCTTCCGTGTTCGCCATGGTGGCGTTGACGGAGATGGGCAGCGGCAGCGCGAGGCCGGTGATTTGCCGGTCTTCCGTGACCAGCGCAATTCCCGCTCGGACGGCGGCGCGGGGAGAGGCGATCCGCACCGGCTTCCCCGCCAGTTGAATGGTGCCGCTCTCGAGAGGATCAACGCCGAAAAGAGCGCGGCACAGTTCGGTGCGCCCGGCTCCCATCAGCCCGGCCATGCCCGTAATTTCGCCCGCGCGCAAGGTGAGCGAGACGTTGTGAAGCTTGCCTTTCACGTGAAGCCCTGTGGCTTGCAAAACGGGTTCGCCGGGCTTGTGGGCATCGCGCGAATAGGTGGCGGCAACCTGACGGCCCACCATGTGAGAGATGATTTGCGCGGTGGTCAGTTCCTGAAGCGGGCCGCTATGCACGGCGGCACCATCGCGCAGAATGGTGACGCGATCGCCGATTGCGCGCAGTTCCTCCAGGCGATGAGTGATGTAGATGACGCCCATCTTGCGCTCCCGCAATGTGCGGACAATGCGGAACACTTCTTCGGTCTCCGCGCCCGAGAGCGAAGAGGTGGGCTCATCGAAAATCAGCAGGCTGGAGCCGTGTTGAATGGCACGGCAGATCTCCACCAACTGCTTACCGGCGGGGCTCAGTTTTTCCACGCGCCATTCGGCCCGCAGCGGGAAATGATGCTGCTCAATCAGGCGGGCGGCCTGTTCCACGGCGCGGCGGCGCGCCACCCAGCCCAGCGGATGGCGCTCTTCGCGGCCCAGAAATATATTCTCGGCGACGGTCAATTGCGGGGCCAGAAGCGATTCCTGATGCACCATGGCCACACCGATGCGCGCCGCATCCGCTGGATTCTTGAAGTTCACCGGCGAGCCGTTCCAGAGCATGGTGCCGCCGTCCGGCTCCACCAGCCCGGCGACAATTTTCATGAGAGTGGATTTGCCCGCGCCGTTTTCGCCCAGCAGCAAATGCACTTCCCCGGCGGCGACGGAAAGATTTGCCGAGCGCAGAGCGGTCACTCCGCCATAGCGTTTCTGAATATCCGTAAGAGTGAGCAGCACCAGCAAATTAGTCTATATGGCCGCAGCGGCAGGAGACCAGATGCTGCGCGGGCATGGTGCCATTGAGCGCAGGGATGCAATGCCCGTGCGGGTCGCGATTGGGGTGCCCCAGCTTGCGATCGATGCGCTCTTCGAAGTGTTCTGAAATGAAATGCTCCAGGCGTTCGGCTTCATCGTGCAGTTCTTCAATCGGGTAATCCAGAATCTCAAACAGGAACGTTTCAATGAGCCGGTGATGGCGAACAATTTCCAGCGCGCGTTTGCGCCCGCGCTTCGAGAGCTTGACGCCGTGGTGGCGCTGGTATTCCACCATCCGTACGGGTGCCGAAGCCAGGCGCTGGAGCATGTTGGTGACCGAGGCCGGTGCCAGAAGAAGATGGTCGGCCAGTTCCTTCGAACCCACACGCCGGTCTTCCGCGCCCCCGAGCGTGAAGATTGCTTTCAAGTAATCGTCCACCGATTCGCTGGTTGCTCGGGAAGTTGCGCGGGAAGTTGCGCGGGAAGCCGCCGTCATCTCATTTAAAAATACCAACGCAAGCGCGCGCCCGCCGTGAAGGGCTGCACCACGCGCGTACCCACAAAGATGGATTGGAAGTTATAGAGCGCCGTTGTGTTGAAGAGATTCGAAAGCTGGAGGGCGGCATCGTACCGGGCACGGTCTTCGCGAGTGCGCGTGAAACCGAGCAGCAAGTCCGCGATGGTGCGCGGGCGGATGCGCGGGGGATTGCTCGCAAGATTCACCAGGGGAAGCAGGTCTGAATAATCCGGATCGCGCGCTACCTGCACAGGGTCTGAAGGGTTCGCGACCAGGCCGCTATCGTGCCTAAGCGAGAGCGTTGTGTAGAATCCTCTTCGATGCGAGTAATTCAGAATGCCGTGGAGTGCGAACTTCTGATCGTGATCGATTACGAACGGGCCCGAAGTGAGCGCGGCAATTGCATCGTTGCCGATGAAGAGGCCGCCGGTGAAGGGCGGCGTTGAGATGGCGCGCGAGTGCGTGAAGCTGAGCGTGCCGGAAATTCCGCGCCATGCGGGAACGGCCAGCCGGGATTCAACGCTGTTCACACGAATCCGGGCGAGCGCGATGGGAAAGATGATTCCCGTATCGAGGAAATTGTTGTTATCGGCTTGGTCCCACGAATCCTTGTGATAGTAGGTGACGCTCAGGCTCATCCGATTCCAGATGGCCTGTTGGATACCGGTTTCGTAGAAATTCTGGCGCTCCGGCTGGATCAGCGCAAACGCTGCGCCCAACGCTTGGCGAACGGCTGGCGGCGTGATCACGGCCGCTTGCGCGGAATTGGAGAGCAACAGATTTTCGTTAACGGGCGTTTGGTAGAGCCGGTTGTAAGACGCGCGCAGCACGGTGCCCGTCTGCTTCAAGTTGCACGAGACACCGGCGCGCGGCTGCCACTGGATTCCGTGAGAGAGCAGCCGGTAGTTGTCATACCGCAGGCCGAGCGTCACGTGGAAGCGGCCGGCCTGAATGCTGTCCTGCGCGTAGCCGGAGAGAAGCCGCCCCACCGCGTGGTCTGAAAATTGAAAAGGCTGTCCGCCGCGCGTCAGATCGAAGGGCGCCAGCGCCGGATTGTAGTTTGTGGCGCCAGGCTGATTGAAAGAGGCACCAGTAATCGCCAAAGAAAAAACCTCACGCGGCGCGAACCGCTGGTAATCGGCTCCCGCGCGGATGTTGTGGCGGCCGGCCAAGCGATTGTACCGGTTCGCGGTGGTGAACGTATTGAGCCGCCGCGCTTGGGATGCACGCACGGGAAAATCGCCGTCGCTCTCGAAAAGACGACCCGTGGCGGAGCGCCAGGAGATGTTCGCATCGAAGGTGCTGCGCGGATCGATGGTATGAACCCAGCCGAGAGCGGCGGAGAAATCGCGTAGCAACTGGCGCTGGTCCATGCCGCGGGCTTGCTGGCTGCGCAGGTTCGCGAGTTCGAACGGCGAACTGCCGGTCAGAAAATTCAGCCGCAGAATATCGCGGGCGCTGGCCGTGTAATCCAGGCGCGCGAAGCCTCGGGCCGAATGGCCTCCGTTGTGTAAATTGTCGAGAGATACGGAATCCAGATAGCGGTCCGTTTCGACCGCGTTGACCAGAGCCGAATAGCCGAACTTGCCGCTCTCACCAGCCACCTGCGCTACGGTGCCGAACGTGTTGTAGCGGGCGGCGCTCACCGCCACCGAACCGGTGAAAAGCCTGCCCACGCCGACTCCCGATTTCGTGGTGATATTGGCCACGCCCGAAACCTTGTTGCCGTATTCCACGGGAATGTTGCCCATGTATAGTTCGATGGTCTGGACAATATTGGGGTCCACCGCGTTGGCGAAAGCGCCGGTAAGTTGATCGCTGATGGGCATGCCGTCGATCACGTACGTCATCTGATTGTGAGCGCCGCGCGGGTGGATTGCGCCGTTGGCGTTCTGCTGGAAACCGGGAAAGGTGACCAGAATCGCTTCCACGCCGCGGTTGCCCACCTGCACCGGCATCTTTTCTATATCGGTCTGGTTCATCTGGGCTCGCGTGCCCGTTTCTTCGGGGTCCACCAGCAGAGTGCGGTCGACCGCGGAGACGGTCACGCTCTTGAATTCGCTTTTCAAAGCCAGCGCAATTTCAACGAAGCGCGGGATGTTGGTGCGCAGCGATAACGTTCGCGTGGCGGGCAGGAAGTTGTCGCGTTCGACGAGAATTTCGTAAGTCTGAAACGGGATGTTAGTGACGGTGAACGTGCCGTCTGGCCGCGATTCAGTCTGGCGCAGGAAACCGGTGAGCGCGTTGCGGACGGTGATGCGGGCCTGGGGAAGGGACGCGCCGGTGGAATCTGTAATGGTGCCGGTGAGGAGTGCTGTTTGCGCGTGCAGAGTTCCCGATAAGAGAAAGAATAAAGCTACGGCACAAGATTTAGGCATACCTAAATTAGGATAGCCTAAATCTTATTGACGCCGCTTACTCGGGGCCGGCTTCCAGATCCTCAGACCGGTTTTCGAACTTCGTCAGCGAATGGAGGAACACCAGATCCACCTTGCCGATGGGTCCGTTGCGCTGTTTGGCGACGATCAGTTCCGCCAAGCCGCGCAAGTCTTCGCGATCACGCTTATATACTTCTTCGCGGAAGATGAAGGCTACCAGATCGGCATCCTGCTCGATCGATCCGGATTCCCGCAGATCGCTCAACTGGGGCCGATGATCGCCCTGCCGTGTTTCCGGAGCGCGGCTCAACTGGGACAGCACCAGCATCGGCACTTTCAATTCTTTCGCCAGCAGCTTGAGCCCGCGCGAGATGGTGCTCACTTCCTGATTGCGATTTTCGAAACGCCCGCGCCCGGTCATAAGCTGCAGGTAATCCACAATCACCAGGCCGAGCTTGCTATCGCCGCCCTGCAAGCGCCGCAGCTTGGCGTGCATATCCATCAGATGGACGCCGGCCGTATCGTCGATATACAGCGGCGATTCCACCAGCTTCTGCGAGGCTTGCTGCAGCTTGCGGCGTTCATCGGCGTTCAGATAACCCATGCGGAAGCGCTGCGAATCCACATAGGCCTGCGCGCACAACATGCGGGTGAGCAGACTTTCGCCCGACATTTCGAGCGAGAAAATTGCCACCTTCTGATTCAGCTTCGTCGCTACGTGGCTGGCGATATTCATGGCCAGCGCGGTCTTGCCCATGGAAGGGCGCGCGGCCAGAATCAGCAGCTCGCCTTCGTGCAGGCCGCCGGTCATTTCATCCAGCTTGGTGAAGCCGGTGCTGATGCCGCGGATGCGTTTGCTGGGGTCAAGAAAGGCGTTGATGCCGCCCTGATATTCCTCGATGATCTCGGCCGGCGTTTTGAGGCCGGGGCCCATTTGGGAATCGCCCAGTTTGAGCAGCGATTCTTCCGCCCCGGCGAGAATCTGCATGGCGTCTTCTTCGCCCACCAGAGCCCGGTTCATGGTCTGCTGCGAGGAACTGATAATGCGGCGCAGGATGGCTTTGTCGCGGATGATCTTGACGTAGCTATCGAGGTTGGGGATATGCGGCAGGCCGTCATCGAGCGAGACCAGATACGTCAGGCCATCGACCGATTCCAGCTCATTGAAGCGCAGCAGTTCGTTCGCGACCGTGACTCGGTCGATGCGTTCTGAGCGTTCGTTCAGCTCCACCATGCGGGTGAAGATTTTGCGATGCTTTTCGAGCGCGAAATCTTCGGCTTTCAGTACGCCGGCGACATCGAGGAAAGCCGTGTCATCCAGAAGGATGGAGCCGAGGACGAAACGTTCCGCGTCGATATTCGCGGGAAGGCCTTTTTCAAGAGCGAGAGAGGTGGTGGAAGACTGTGCCATAGCCGGACCAAACAACGTTAGACCCGAAATCTGTGGATTACCCGAAATTATTTCCGATCACGCCAGTGTTACGTTTCCCGGCGTTTTCCACGTGGAATTCACAGAACGTTCACAAGAACACAATACCGCTAAAATGTTCGGCGGGCGGATGGGCAGGGATGTGAAGGCCGTGCTCATGGCCAGCCGGGCTCAGGTTTGCTAAACTGATTGGGTTATGGCAATCCCGAATGTAAAACGTTTTCGCCCGTTCTGCCCCACCTGCAACGATAGCTTCACTGTAATGGCCGTGCTTCCGCGCGAAGCGAGCGTGGATAACTACCTGGCCGAGACGGTGGCCCGCCACGATCACAAGGCTTTCCAGGATGCCAAGACCGCCATGTTTAAGGTCCGCGTCGGTCAGCAGAAACAGGTTAAGAAAAAGTAGTTTCCTTCGACAATTCAAATCAAGGCAGGGCGTCGCAACCCTGCTTTTTTTGCCGCTGTTACCTATCCTCTATTCTCGACACGCGGCCACCCAACGATTCCAGTTGAGCGTGGTGCATCTCAGCGATTCGCGCAAGGCCGCGGATGTTCTCACCGTCTTTTTCGGCCAGAGCGCGCAATCCCTTAATACTCTCGCGCAAGGTTTCGCTGTCGTGGCTCATCAGTTCCAGATTCATCGCGAGTGCCTCCAGCCGTTCATCAATCGTCATATGCCGAGTTACTCCTTCTCCGGCTCTTCACGCAAGCTACCTTTATTACAGCATCTCTTGCGAATGAGGACATGATTCCAACTCAATTTCGCGTCGAACTGGACGACCGTAAATTTTTCAGCGACCGCAAAGCTTCCTGCGCCACTTGCGAATCGGTATCCCGGGTCAGCTTTTCCAGATGAGGCTCGGCTTGCCTGTCGCCGGTTGCGCTTAGGATCTGCGCCAAGCCGATTTTCTCATCCCTCGACCCGCGCTCCATTGGCCCGTAAAGCTGAAGCCGCACGCCGGGGTCCTGCGCCAACTCCGAAAGATATGCCTGCGCCACGCCGCGATATCCGGCGCTGCTCAAATTAGTCACCAACACCCGCAACGGACTGTTCTCAGTAGTCTCCGTTCTGCCATCCATCGCCATCGCAAACGCGAGAGCCAACTGAGGAGCGCGCTTGGTTTCGGCATCGTACGCTTTCTGCAGCATCGGGCCATCGTCCGCAACCCGCAGCCGTCCGAAACCCTCCGCCGCCGCCCCGCGCAAAGCCTCATCTTTATCCGCCAGCATCTGCGTGTAAAGCGGCCGATTCGCCGCATCTGGGAACATGGCCAGCGCACTGAGCGCCGCCCGTCTCACCTTTGATTTCTGCGTCGTTTCCAGAAGGGTTCGCAGATCCGGCGCGGCCGCGCGATTTTGCAGCACGCCGGTAGTCTCAATCGCGGCAATTTGCACACGTTCATTCAAATCGCGCAGAAGGAATTGCACACGGGGTCCGCTCTCTTGTTCCCGGATTTTCTGAATCGCGACAATGCCCTCATAGAGCACGTCGGAATCTTTCGACCGCAGCGCCGAATACAATTCCGGCAGCGCCCGTTTGCCCCGCAGTATCCCGATCGCCCTCGCGGCATTGGCTCGCGATTCCATGCTGCTGCCACCGGTCACCAGTTTCGCGATCGCATCCACCACTTCCGGCCGCACCAGCACGTAGCGCTCGATCGCCTGATCGTTCCGGTCCACGAAGCGCTGCTTAAGGCTGCTTCCGGCGCGCTTGATGTTCGCCGTCAGCCCCTGCGCCACATAACCCGGCATGTAAACATTCACCAGCCCATCCACCGCGCGAATCTGAATCTGATCGTCGTTATCGCGCGTGGCCTCAATCAGCGGCTCCAGCGATTTCGGACCGCCAATCTCCACCAGACCTTTCACCGCCTCGCCGCGAACCTTGGAATCCGGATTCTTCAGCAGTTCGGTCAATTCCGGAATGGCGGTGGAACCATCCTTCGCAATCGCGCGAATCTCGCGAGCGGTCTGCGCCGCAATTGTGGCCGCGCAACAAAGTACCGTAAAAAGGCGCGTTGCTACCGTACGAACTCCACTTGCACGCGATTAGGAATCAGACCCACCTCGTGCCCCATATCGAGCAATTTTTGCGCTGCCTGCGGAATCAGGTCGCCCGCATCCAGCGTGTAATGGTTCACATACATGCCCACGAACTTTTCAGCCAGGCGCGGGTCCATATCGCGTGCGAACTGTAGCGCATAGCTCAGCGCTTCATCGTGGTTATCGAGCGCATACTGAATACTCTCGCGCATCATGCGGCAGCATTCGCTCATGATGTCGGCGGGCAGCGTGCGCAGCAGCGCGTTACAGCCCAGCGGCAGCGGCAGGCCCGTCTTGTCTTTCCACCAACGCCCCAGATCGATAATTTTATGGAAGCCGCTCTTGTTGTACGTAAGCTGCGCTTCGTGAATGATCAGCCCCACATCGGCCGAGCCTTCCTGTACCGCGTCCAAAATTTGGTCGAACGGCACCACAACCGGCTCGAAATCGGGCTGCATGATCTTAAGAGTCAAATAAGCCGTGGTAAGTTTGCCGGGAATCGCAATTCGTTTGCCGCGAATTTCTTCCACTTCCATGGGCTTTACGGCCACCAACATGGGGCCGTAACCATCGCCGATACTGCTGCCCGCCGCCATCAGAACGTACTTATCCGCCACGTAAGGGTAGGCGTGATAAGAGATTGCCGTCAGATCGTAAACACCTTCCACGGCCTTCTGGTTCAGCGTTTGGATGTCGGAAAGAACGTGTTTAAAAGTGACCTTCTGAGAACGGATTTTCTTGGTCGCCAAGCCATAAAACATGAACGCATCATCGGAATCCGGGCTGTGGGCGCTCACAATTTCCCGGGGTTGAAAATCAGACATAGAGGGGATCGAAACTCCAGTATGGCATGATGCTCAAACGGGCCCGCGCCAGTTAAATGTGGCAAATTTTACAAAGGCTGCGCGAATGGTGGAAGCCCAAGCCGGTTCGCGCGCCAGCGCAGCGCCGGGTGAAACACTATTCCGCCCAAACCGGGTTTCAGTACCGTTACGAATTGCGCTCCTCCACCCCCGGCGATTACGAATTTTGCCTGCGAACCGCAAGCGGGCCCGCGTTTTCATTGCACATCGCCGTCCCGCTTACGCACTTGGCCGCGCGCGATCGCTACGCCCTGGCCAAGCTTCACCTGTTCCGAAATCTGGACGAACATCAACCCGCCGATCTGCCTCGCCACCTGGAAGTGACCGACACCGCGGCGCTCGATGAGCTTTAACATCAAGCTATGATGTAGGGCAAGCTAGATGGCCATTCCATCCCTGCCAACACCGCTCGAACAGCTAGGCAACCGGCCCTTCTCGTTCTACCCGCCCATTCTCGGCGTAGAGAAAAATGAATGGCTGTTCCGCCGCGCCACCTGGCCCGAAGTGCTGGTCACCAATGCTCATACCGGCGCTCACGTGGCCATTCCGCGACGCTTCGTAGGAGAAGTCTCGCGCATTGAAGAGCCGGTGGTGATCGTCGGGCTTTTGAAAGAACTGGAGTATCGCGAAGGCGCGGTCTGGCCTTACCGGCGGCGCGTGTTGCAGATGCCACAAGCAGTAGGCGCGGAAACATACATACCCCGGCGAAGGAGCGGCAGCGCTCCCGTCATCGGCATCAGCCTGCATTCGGAAACGCACTCCCGCCGCGGCCGCATGATCGTCGGCGCATTGGTTGCCGGTATATTGGCAGCGCTCGCCGTGGCTGGTGCGTTGCGGGATTCGCACCCGCGAGCCCGTCCCAGTTATAGGCAGATACCGCGTTGAGGCTCGCGAAATGAAAGCCGTCCTCTGGCTGGCCATCGCGTGCGTGGGCGCGCTCGCCACCGGTGCCATCGCCCTCAACCGAGGCGAACCGGTCAATAGCTTCTGGCTGATTCTGGCGGCGGTCTGCGTTTACCTGCTGGGCTTTCGCTTCTATTCGAAATTCATCGCCGCGCGCGTGATGGCGCTTGACGATAATCGCGCCACCCCCGCCGAACGCCTGCGCAACGGGCACGATTACGAACCCACCAACAAATGGATCGTCTTCGGCCACCACTTCGCGGCCATCGCCGGCCCCGGTCCGCTGGTGGGCCCCGTGCTGGCGGCGCAGTTCGGTTACCTTCCCGGCACGCTCTGGATCCTCGCGGGCGGCGTGCTGGGCGGCGCTGTGCAAGATTTCATCATTCTCTTTGCCTCATTGCGGCGGGACGGAAAATCGCTGGGTGCGATGGCTCGTGACGAAATCGGCAAAGTCGGCGGCTTCGTCGCGCTCATCACGGTGCTGCTCATCATGGTGATCCTGCTGGCCGTGGTGGGCCTGGTAGTGGTGAATGCTCTGGTGGGCAGCCCATGGGGTGCTTTCACCATCCTGGCCACCATGCCAGTCGCGCTGTTCATGGGCATTTATCTGCGCTTCATCCGCCCCGGCAAAGTGCTGGAATGTTCCGCCATCGGCTTCCTGCTGGTGCTGCTTAGCATCTTCGGCGGCCAGTGGATTTCCCTTTCGCCCTACGCCGCCGCGTTCACCTTTTCCGGCATCACTATCGCGCTCGCCATCATCGCGTACGGCTTCCTCGCTAGCGCCCTTCCCGTGTGGCTGCTGCTTGCACCTCGCGATTACCTCAGCACGTTCGTCAAGTTGGGCGTGGTGTTCCTGCTCGCCGTCGGCATCCTCATCGTGCGCCCGGAACTTCAGATGCCGGCGCTCTCCCGCTTTATAGATGGCACCGGCCCCGTCTTCGCGGGCAAGGTCTTTCCCTTCGTCTTCATCACCATCGCCTGCGGTGCCATCTCCGGCTTTCACGCGCTGATTTCTTCCGGCACCACGCCGAAGATGCTGGCCCGCGAAACTCATGCACGCCATGTCGGATACGGTGCCATGATTCTCGAAAGCTTCGTCGCCATCATGGCCATGATCGCCGCCTGCGTGCTACAGCCCGGTGTATATTTCGCGGTCAATTCGCCGGGCGCCATCCTGGGCAAGACCGCCGACGCGGCCGTCGCCACCATCACGGCCTGGGGCTATCCGGTGACCACGGCGCAGATGGCCGCCCTGGCCCATCGCGTCGGGGAAGCCACGCTGTTCAGCCGCACAGGCGGTGCTCCGTCGCTCGCGCTCGGCATGGCGCAGATCTTCTCAGCCACGGGCGGCGGCGACGCCGTGCTGGGCTTCTGGTATCACTTCGCCATCATGTTTGAGGCGCTGTTCATCCTCACCATTCTGGACGCCGGCACACGCGTGGGCCGCTTTATGCTGCAAGATCTGGCCGGCAACATTTATAAGCCGCTGGGGCGCGTCAGTTGGATGCCCGGCGTTATCGTCTCGAGCGCCATCGTGGTTCTGGGCTGGGGCTATTTTCTTGTAGAAGGCGTGCTCGATCCACTCGGCGGCATCAACACTCTATGGCCGCTCTTCGGGATCGCGAATCAACTGCTCGCCTCCATCGCGCTCTGCGTTGCCACCACCATCCTCATCCGCATGCACGGCGCGAAATACTGCTGGATCACCGCCGCGCCGCTGGCCTGGTTGGTGACCGTCACCTTCACCGCCGGCTGGCAAAAGATTTTCTCGCCGCTCCCGCGCGTCGGCTTCCTGGCCCAGGCCAATCTGATGACCGGCCGCAGCGCTTTCAACGCCCGTCTCGATGCCGCCGTCACCGCCGTATTTCTCATTCTGGTAACCGTCATCCTGCTCGATTCGCTGCGAGTGTGGGCTTCCATCCTTTCCGGCTCCCGGCAGCGCGAGATTCGGGAAACTCCGTTCGTGCAATCGCATCTATCAGCCGAAGGGTTATGACGTTCTGGCGGTTTTTGAAAGCGCTGTTGCGCGAACTGAGCGACGAAACCGCCTATGAGCGGCACTTGGCGCTGTCCGGTGCCACGCACTCCGCTAACGAATGGAGGCGCTTCTCCGATGAGCGGCATCGCGCGAAATATTCCCGCGCCCGCTGCTGTTGAGAGACCGTCGTTGAACCCCTTCATCGCCAGGCTGGCGGCGTTCTTTTTCACGCTGGGCGGGTTCGGCCTGCTGCTGCTGGGCATACTCGATTCCTCATTCCTCTTCCTGCCGCTGGGCATCGATCTGCTGATGGTCGCCCTCACCGTCAAGCACCACGACCATATGTTTTACTACGCCGCCATGGCCGCCGCCGGCTCCGTGATCGGCTGCTTCACCACAGACTGGGTGAGCCGGAAGGGCGGGGAAGCGGGGCTCAAAAACCGCATCTCTCCACGCCGGTTGAAATACATCCAGGCCCGCGTGGAAAAGAGCGCGGGTGTGGCACTGGCTCTGTCTGCGATGGCCCCGCCCGGCTTCCCGTTCACGCCATTTGTGGTTGTCGCCGCGGCTCTGCAATACCCTCGCGGCAAACTGCTGATCATCGTGGCCATCTTCCGGCTGATCCGCTTTACCATCGAAGGTCTGCTCGCCATAAAATTCGGCCCGCGCATTTTGAAACTGGCGGAGATGCCCGCGGTGCAGCATGCCATCCTGGCCGTGGTGGTGATTTCAATTGTGGGTAGCGCGTGGTCGCTCTACAATCTCTATAGAAGCAGCAGGCGTAAGGCATGAACATCCGGCGTTATACAATTACCCGCATGAAATCAGTGTTGATTTTGCTTGCCGCGGTTGCTGCCGCAAGTGCTCAGAAAACCGAAATCCCCGTTTTGCTCACCATGGCCCGGACTCCCGCAAACGCCGCCTTCGTACCCGCTCTGCGCGATACGCTCACGCAAAAAGCCATCGATTCCGGAGCCGCCGTCGCGGGCTACGGGCCCGATTTTCTCTTCGTCACGCAATCCCCCACCACGCCCGAACTCTACATTGACGACGTCCGCGCCGGCGCGCTGCAAGCCATCCCCGGCAACCCGCAGTTGTGGATGATGCAGGCCAAGCTGCGCACCGGTGCCACTCACAATTTTTATTACATGGTGGATGGCAAGCAGTTCGGCGGCAACCATGACATCGCCGCCTTCACGCCCGATTCCTATGCGAAGCCCGGTGTCTCTCAAGGCACGCTGTCCGAAAAAATGGTGCACACCAGCAAGATTTACGACGGCATGGTTTCCGATTGGTGGATCTACGTCCCCGCGCAATACGACGCCGCGAAGCCGGCCGCACTCATGGTCTGGCACGATGGACAGGGAATGATCAGCCGCACCGCTGCCGCGAACCCGCTGAACGTATTCGACAACCTCACCGCGCAGGGCAAAATTCCGGTCATGATCCAGGTGTTCATCGCCCCCGGCAAAATCGGCGAAAAGGCCATGCGCAGCATTGAGTACGATACGGTGTCCGATAAGTACGCGCATTTCGTAGGCGATGAGATCCTGCCTTTGGTGTACGGGAAGTACACCCTGCGCCGCGCTGCTGACAGCCGCGCCGCCGCTGGCAATTCTTCTGGAGGCATCTCCGCCTTCAACATGGCCTGGTTCCAGCCTGATCAGTTCTCGCGCGTGCTGATGCGCATCGCCAGCTTCGCCAACCTGCAGCAGAACCACCCTGGCGAATTCGATGGCGGCAACACCTACCCGTACCGCGTGCGCCGCGAAGACAAACGGGCCATCCGCGTCTGGTCCGCTGACGGTACGGAGGATCTTGAAAATCCCTTCGGCTCCTGGCCCTCGAACAACATCAACATGGCCAACTCTTTGAAATTCCGCGATTACGATTTCCACATGAGTTGGAGCAATGGCAGCCACAACGGCGCGCACGGCAATGCCGAACTGCCTGAAGAGATGACGTGGCTCTGGCGCAGCTACGACGCGGCCAAAACTTCCGACCCCTTCCCTCCCGATCCCGACGAGAAGGCCAAGCCGTTCTTTCGCGTGAAGTCTTTCAATCGCTAACATTCCGCGCATGAGGCCGACCCGTATTCAGGCACTGGGCGACCGCCTGAATCGCGATGCCGGCCCGGTGCTGGCGCTTCTGACCATGCTGTTCGTGGGGCTGGTGTTCCAGCCCATGCAAAAAATTCTTTGGCACGATGAGCTGTTTACTTTTTACATTTCCGGTTCGCCATCTTTGGGCACCATGTGGAACGCCATCGTCCATATCGATTGGCAGCCGCCGCTCATCTTCTTAACGGCCCGCCTTTCGCAGCAACTGTTCGGCGTCAACGAGTTCGCCACCCGCCTGCCTTCCACACTCGCGTTCTTTGGCGCCAGTGTGGGCACCGTTTGGATTCTCAAACGCCGAGTGGGCGTGCTCTGGGCCGCCGTGCCGGTGCTGCTGTTCTGGTTTTCTTTTTATTTCAAATACGCTGCCGAAGCGCGCCCTTATGCGTTGCTCACCGCCTTCTTCGTTCTCTCCCTTCACTGCTATCTGCGCCTCACGGATCTGGACCCGCCCACACGCCGAAGCTGGTACCTGGCAGGTCTCTTCGCGGGCAACTTGGGCATGATGCTCAGCCACATCCTGGCCCCGTTTTCCATGATGCCCTTCGGCGTCGCGGAACTGGTGCGCGCCTGGCGCAGCCGCCGCGTCGATGTGCCTGTATGGTTCGCCATCATCGCACCGCTCGGCGTAATCGCGATGTACCTGCCCATGGTGCATTCCTTCCAGCGCAACCTGTTCCCTCCGCTTTTCCAGGCCTCGTTCAAAAAGATGGCCGTCTTTTATGCGAAGGCTCTGCGGTATGTGTGGCCGGAATTGCTGCTGGGCACCATCGCCGCCGTGGCCGCTTCCCGCTTCACGCCGCGTGCGCAATCTTCGCCAAGCGTTCCGCTCCCGCACAAGGTGTTGACCGTGGCGCTTGTGCTCTCTCCCATCCTGGTCAACCTGGTCATGATGCGCAGCCAGGGCGCGTTCTGGGAGCGCTACTGCATCTGCGCCGCGCTGGCCATTTACATCATTTGCGCGTTCCTTCTCGGCTGGATCTCACGCTGGGGTAGCGCGGCGGGCCTCGCCGTCTTCACCGCGATTTTGTTCGCCGGCCTCGCTCACACCGCATTCGAGCACCAGCCCTTACCCCCGCTTCATACTATCGAAGCCATCGACCCCAACCTTCCCTTAGTAGACTCGAGCGGCCTAGCCTTCCTCGAAATGGATCGTTACGAATCGCCCGCGCTTCTTGAGCGGCTCTATTACTTGACCGATCGCGAGTCCGCCGTCCGCTACGCCCACGCCACCTTGTTCGAAGACTTCGCCAGCATCCACAAATACTTCCCCATCCGCGCCCGCGTTCGCCCTTACCGCGAGTTCATAAGCCAGAACAAACATTTCCTTGTTTTCGGCACCCCGCAAAATGTGGAAGACTGGCTTTTCGCCAAGTTGAAGGATGATGGTGCCACCGTACGAACGCTTCAAAGCGTCACCACGCCCTATCGCGATTACGAAGTCTTCAATGTCACGCTTCCGTGAATTTGCTACGATTCTGGACATGCGCCGTGTTGCCGCCCTTTTTCTGATTTCTCTCCCCGCTTTCGCCCAGCAAGGCTGGGTACAACTCTTCAATGGCAAAGACCTGACCGGCTGGCAGGTGAATGAAAACACCGACACGTTCTCCGTCGAAGATGGCGCCATCAAAGCGCACGGGAACCGCAGCCATTGCTTCTATACCGGTCCTTACAAGAGCCACATGTTCAAGGATTTCGAACTGGAAGTGGAAGTGAAAACGCTCCCCGGGGCGAACGGCGGCATCTATATCGATACCGAGTTTCAACCGCAAGGCTGGCCCGGCAAAGGCTTTGAGGTGCAGGTGAACAATTCCTATGTCACGGACCCGCGCAAGACCGGCAGCCTGTACGAAGTGAAAGATAACAACGCCGCCGTCGCGCCCGATAACGAATGGTTCACCGAGCACATCGTTCAACGCGGCGACACCATCACCATCCAGGTAAATGGCAAGCAGATTGTGCAATGGACCCAGCCGGAAGGTTGGGACGGCGTGAAGGAATTTAAAGGCCGCAGAATCGGAATCGGCACCATCGCCCTGCAAGGTCACGACCCCAAGAGCACGGTGTACTACCGCAACATTCGCATCAAGACCCTTTAAAGGCTGAAACTCTCGGGCGTGCACTTGAAGATCAGGGACGCGCTTCGAATCGTTGAGCGAGACGGATGGACTCAGGTCCGCCAGAAGGGAAGCCACCGCCAGTTTCATCACCCAACCAAGCCAGGTACCGTAACCGTTGCAGGTCATCCTTACGATGAAATGCCACATGGCACGCTCAGGAATATAATAAGCAGGCAGGTATCGATAAATGAAATATGCGGTTGTTTTTGAACAAGGACCGTCGAGCGTGGGCGCTACCGTTCCTGATCTGCCGGGTTGTGTTGCCGTAGCCGAGTCGGTGGACCAGGCGCGCGCGTTAATTGCGGAAGCGATTGAGTTCCATATTGAAGGGATGGGTCTTCACGGCGAGCAGGTTCCCGAGCCAACGACTTTGGCCGAACTGGTCGAGATCGGCTGACGCGTCAAGCTGGCTGATGGCCCAACTCGCTAGAGATTTCTTTCGTCATCAGGTACTGCGTGTGGTCCTCCGGGTACCCGGCCAATTCGCCATACACTCGGTACCCGCACTTTTCATAAAATCCGCGCGCCTGAAAATCGAGCGTATCCAGCCGCACCGCGCTTGCCCCGGCTTCCCGCGCCGCCGCTTCCACCTTGCGCATCAGCGTTCGTCCCGTACCGCCGCCACGCACCGCGTCACTCAGCCACACCACGTCCGGATCGAACCAGCGGTGCCATCGGACCACCCCGTAGGCACCCCCCAGCACGGTTCCCTTCTCATCGACAACGTAAACTTCCACACGCGGCGCCTGTTCCGGCTCCAGCCCGTATAGCCTCCGCAGCTCCGCGGATTGTTCGGTGTTGGTCGCCGTCAACCCGCGTCGAACGGCTAAACGAGATTCCTCGTTCACACCGGTGCAAAATATAATTCCTGGCTTCACTTTCTACTTGGTATCGGTAATTCTGGCCGCCTTCAGGGCCGTGGCAACCTGGGTGACACGCCGGCCCTGATACCGCGCCACTTCAAGGTCATCGGCAGTTGGAGGCGCGCTGTTCTGGCCCGAAACGGTAGACGCGCCATACGGGGTTCCCGCGCGGAACATAATGGCGTCAGCATAGCCCAGCGGCACAATAATCAGGCCCAGATGCGCCATGGGGTTGTATAACGAAAGCAGGGTGCTCTCATTTCCGCCGTGGGGGCCGGACGTGGAAGTGAACACGCCGCCGGCTTTTCCCACCAGCTTGCCCTGGAACCAAAGGCCGCCCAGCGAATCGATAAAGGCTTTTAGTTCGCTCGATACATTTCCGAATCGCGTGGGTGTTCCGAAGATGATCGCATCGGCCCACTCCGCGTCCGCTTCCGTGGGTGCGCCGTGTTCCGCGGTCATGCGCGCGCTGTTCTCCGCCCAGCCAGGGGCATGAGTCATCACCTCCGGGTTCACAATATCGGCCACCCGCCGGAGCCGGACATCCGCTCCCGCCGCGCGAGCTCCTTCGGCGACGCCTTTGGCCATCGCTTCCGTGGACCCATTGCGCGAATAAAACGCGATCAGAACCTTCGTTGCATCCATATGGGTTACCGATGAAAAGGGTAGTGAACCGGATTCGCCATACTTGTTGTAATTTGCCGCGGCTTGAAATTCGCAATGTGACGAAGGTGTACGAATCGGGCGGCGAACCGCTCACAGCGCTGGCCGGTGTGTCTCTCACCGCGGAGGCCGGAACCGTGACCGCCCTTTTGGGACGCAGCGGTTGCGGAAAATCCACGCTCCTGAAGATCGCCGGTGCCATGGATTTTGCCACCTCCGGCGAAGTGTTCATTGATGGCTATAGCACGGCCGCCCTTTCCGACGCCGCCCTCACCGCCCTTCGCCGCACGAAAATTGGGTTCGTTTTTCAGTTTTTCGAATTGCTGCCCACCTTGACCGCCTGGGAAAACGTGGAATTGCCGCTGCTCCTGGCCGGCACAGCCAACTCGCGCGCGCTGGCCCGGGAGCGCCTGGAATGGGTCGGTCTCGGCGAAAAGGCCGCTTCGTATCCGCACCAGCTTTCAGGCGGCCAGATGCAGCGCGTGGCGGTGGCCCGCGCCCTTGTGCACAATCCCCACCTGCTGATTGCGGATGAACCCACGGGCAACCTCGATACCGCGAGCGGTGCCCAGGTACTTGAGCTAATCCAAGCAGCCGCAAGGGATTTCGGCGCAGCCGTGCTGATGGCGACCCATTCCGAAGAGGCCGCCGGCATCGCCACCCACCGCGTTTACCTGCGCGATGGGCACATTGTGCATCCGTAGAACATGCACAATCTTGCACAATCATGCACAACTTCACCCTATTCCGCACCCTGGTCCTGCGTCCGCTCCTGAGCGAACCGCTTCGCACCGCGCTCACGCTCACCGCCGTCGCGCTCGGCGTGGCCGTCGTCATCGGCATTGAACTCGCAGGCGGTGCGGCGTCTGGTTCTTTCGAATCGTCGCTCACCACCCTCACCGGCACCGTCGACCTCCAACTCTCCGCGAACGGCGGCCTCGACGAAGCGCTCATCGCGAAACTGGCGCAGCTTCCGTTGAACCTGAAACTTTCACCGGTGATTGAAACTCCGGTGCTTACGTCGGGCAAAGTGTCCGCCACGCTCTTCGGCGTGGATTCGGTACAAGCACTGAAGGCTCCTGCCACGCCACCCGCCAACGACGCGCAAATCGCGGTGTCCGAAGCCCTGTCGCACCGGCTCCGCGCGCGGCCCGGCGACCCTTTGACCTTGCGTCTACCCTCCGGCCCGGCCACCTTCAAAATCGGTCCGCTCATCGCCGCCAAAGATGCCGAATTTCTCGCGCTCGATATCGCCGAGGCACAACGCATACTGGCCCGCTACGGAAAGCTGGACCGTATCGAAGTAACGGTCAGCCCCCGTGAAGACTTTGACAAAGTAGAGCGCATCATCCGCGCCGCCGCCGGCCCCGGCGTTGCCGTCGACAAGCCCGGAACCCGCGGCCGTGAGAATCAGCGCATGCTGCGCGCCTTCCGCTGGAATCTGCGGGTGCTCAGTTATATCTCGCTGGTGGTGGGCGCTTTTCTCATCTACAACACCATCTCGGTCAGCGTGGTCAGCCGCCGGGCCGAAATCGGCGTGCTGCGTGCCATCGGCACCACGCGCGGTTCCATCTTCATGTTCTTCCTGACGGAAGCTCTGCTCTTCGGCATCGGCGGCAGCGCGCTCGGCATCCTGCTGGGCCGCGCCATGGCGGAAGGGCTGGTGGGCCTCATCTCCGTCACCGTCAACTCGCTCTACGCCTCTAGCCGTCCGGCTGCCATCTCGCTCACCTGGCCCGTGGTGCTGTCGGCAGTCTTGACCGGCGTAGCCGTGGCCGTGGTCTCAGCGCTGGCACCCGCGCTCGAAGCGATGAGCGTCGTTCCCGCCGAAGCCATGGGGCGCGGAGCCCGTGAAACCGTGTTCCGGAAGCGTGTCAACCGGAACCTGTGGTTCGCGCTCTGCTTCGGCGTGCTGGGCACCATCGCCACGGCACAGGACGCGGTGGATGGCCGGCCCTTGTTCGGCTATGCGGCCGTATTGCTCTTCATCGCGGCTGCCGCTTTTTGCGCGTCTCCACTGGTGCGCGGCGGCGTGGCTCTGCTCTCGCCCGTGTTGCGTCGCGTGTTCTCCGCCGTGGGCCTGCTGGC
>JBBROT010000002.1:0-25699 GCA_038229155.1 Bryobacterales bacterium
CGATCGCGGTCACATCCATCACCGTTTGCTTGATCGCGGGCTCACCCCCCGCCGCGCCGTGCTGGTTCTCTACGCACTCTGCAGCCTGGTAGCGATCTTCTCGCTCCTCCAAAGCCTTTCGCATAACGACAGGCTTTCGGGCGTGATTATCCTGATGTTCTGCGCCGTGGCCTGGCTGGGTGTTCAATACCTGGGCTATGCCGAATTCAGTGTCGCCGGAAAAATGCTCTTCAGCGGAAATCTGCCCCGGACGCTCAAGAGCCAGTTGGATCTGCATAACTTCCAGAAACAGTTGGAGACCGCGGATTCGGTCGATGAATGCTGGACCGCTTTATCCGACGCATGCGGAAAGCTCGGGTTCCGGTGCCTGCGCATGGAAGTAAATGGGCTCGCCTATGAGGGTCCCAGCGGAAACGGCGCACATGATAAGTTCTGGACACTGCGCGTGCCGCTCGGCGGAACCGGACACGTGGAATTCAGCCGGGAATTGCAATCGCAAAGCCTCTCGACCATAGTCGGCCCCTTTGTGGATGTGATCCACACCGGCCTGGTCGCCCGCCTCCGGTTTTTCCGTGATCGCCCGTCACCCCATTCCATCGAGAGCGCCCTTTCCTCACAGGGTCTTGGCTCCGATCATCTTGTAAAATCCGAGATTGTCGGTTAAGGTCGGTTTGGTGTTTGTCGATGCAGCGGCGGCGGCCGCAAAATGAAAATTTTTAGCGTCATTCTGCCGGTCAGGGTCTCCGGGCTCCTGCTTTCCGAATTCCTGCTCACCTGCCTGTGTTTCTTTTCGAGCAGCCTTGTATTTCTGCAGGTGGATGCCTGGAATTACATGTCGGAGGAGCGCGGCTGGCTGCGCATTCTTCTGGTTTCCCTGAGCGTTTCGGCAGGGTTGTTTGTGAACAACCTCTACGCCAACCTGCGCGTAGAGTCGCGCGTCGCGCTCGCGCTCAAGCTCTGTAGCGTGATGGGCCTCGCTCTGATTGCACAAGGCCTGCTGGCGTACCTGCCCTCGGGACTGACGCTTCCGAGGGCCGTGATGATTGCGGGAGCGCTGCTCTCTTTCGCCGTGCTCTACTTCTGGCGCGTTTCATCCAGCAAGATCCTGCTCAGTAACGCCGGGCTCCAGCAGATTATCTTCGTCGGTGCGGATAGCGCCATCCAGGAGATTGCCGAGCGTGTTCGTTCGCGGCCGGAAATGGGGTACTCCGTAGCCGGATACGTCTCCGAGCGTCTCACTTCCGGAGGCACTGCTCTGGGGCCGTGCCTGGGTGGAACCAGCGAGTTGGAGATGATCGCCGGAAGTGTCAACCGGCCGTATCTCATCGTGGCGAACGCAGCGCGTGAATTCGAATTGCCCCTGGCGGCCCTGCTGCGCGTCGCGCGTTCCGGAGTTCCCGTCCATGAAGCCGCCACGGCCTACGAAACCATTTGCGGGCGCGTTTGTTCTGGACAACTACGCCCCTACCAAATCATATTTTTTAACGAGCTGCCCGCTAAACCCGGCAGCGTGGCGCTGCAATCCATTTACACCAACCTGATGGCGCTGGCGGCGATTCTAGTCACCTCGCCCATTCTCTTTCGGGCCGCCTGCGCCGTAAAACTCACCTCGCGCGGGCCGTTGCTGGAACGGGACATGCGCGTGGGCCTGCACGGTATACCTTTCTCCCTGCACCGGTTTCGCTGCCATCGCGTCAATCGCGCGGCGGAAACCCGCGACAGCCTGCTCACCCCCGTGGGCAAATTGCTTCTAGCACTCCATATAGCCAACCTGCCCCGGCTTTTCAACCTGCTTCGCGGAGAGATCACCCTGGTAGGCCCGCACCCGGAAAGGCCGGAATTCGCCGAAGAGCTGCGCCACTACTTCGCCTTTTACGAACAGCGGCACTCCATCAAACCCGGCATGACCGGTTGGAGCCAGATCAACACGCGCGGCGATGGCACCGAGGCCGATTCGCTAAGGCAACTGGAATACGATCTCTACTACACGAAACACATTTCCCTCGCCCTGGACGCCTATATCCTGCTACATGGAATCCGGGCCATGCTGCCGTTTGCCCGGCAATCCACCTGAATTTTTTCTTGAGCCGGGCCTAAAGTTTTTGCGCGAGGCCGACGAAAGAAGATCATGACGGCAAACTTGCTTCCCTTATACGGCTCCGCAGCCCTGGCAATTACAGTTCTCGGCCTCTTCGCAAGGCAGAACCGCAAGAGCGGTTGGAAACGGCAAAGGCCCACCGTGGCGCAGGCCTGGAAAAATTTCTACTCCGAACTGGGGATCGTGATCGACGATCAAAGCCCCCTCGCGCCGGCAGAATGGACCCCGGTAACTCAGGAAGAAGCCATCGGCTTTTCCGCCCAGATGCTCAAATTGCGTTCCGCCCTGGGTAGCGGCACATCGGTCACGATGGAGACGCTGCCCGCCGCGGACCGGAAACTGGTTCACCAGTAAGTTAAGGTTCGCACTTGGCGGCGGCTTGCTCGAAATCGCGGAACCACATTTCCAGAACCAGCAGCGCCCACAGCCAGGTGGTATTGTCTCTTCGACCGGTCTGGTGCTCGTCGAGCATGTGGCGCAGGAACTCCGGCGACACAATACCTCTGGCCAGGAATCGCGGCCCGGTCAAATGGTCCCACAGCATCTCGCGCAACGGTCCTCGAAGCCACTGATTCAGCGGCAGCGCGAAGCCCATCTTGGGGCGATTCAGAAGTTCCGGCGGCAATCGGTCGCCCAACGCTCGCACCAGAATATGTTTGCCCTGGCCATTGCGTATCTTCCATTCGTGCGGGACGGTCGCGGCCACATCGGCAAATTCGTGATCCAGCATGGGAGAGCGCACTTCGAGCGACGCCGCCATCGACATGCGATCCACCTTCACCAGCATGTCCCCGGAAAGCTTGGCCGTGGCTTCATAGTAGAGAGCCTGGGAGAGCGGGTCGGCGTCCCCGGGCAGCAAACAATTGTGCAGCACTTTTTCGAGGTAAGCGCCGTCAGCGGGCAGCATCCACTCCGGGCGAAGCAGTTCGCGCCGCATCAGGTAGGGCGAATAATTGCTTTCAAAATAACGCTGAGTGGCCGTGGAACGGCTAATCATGTGCAAATAGTTCTTACCGCGCGTGGAATAGGGCAGGCTTGCTGCAATTCCAGAGATAGCGCGACGCACCGGTTGCGGAAGCGAATCGTAGCGTTGAAGGTTCTGGACAATTTGAAAACTATCGTAGCCGCCAAACAGTTCGTCGCCGCCATCACCGCTCAGAGCCACCTTCACGTGCTGCACGGCGAACTGCGACACGATGTAGGTGGGGATCGCGGACGAATCGGCAAAGGGCTCATCGAATTGCCGCACCAGCTTTTCGGTCAGCGCGACGGAATCCGGCTTCACGACAATTTCGTGGTGCTCGGTTTTGTATTTTCTAGCCACCGCGCCGGCAAAAGAAAGCTCATTATAAGCAGCCTCTTCAAAGCCGATGGAAAATGTTTTAACTGGCTCGCTCGATTGCAGCGCCATCGAGGCGACCACGGAACTGGAATCGATGCCGCCGCTCAAAAACGCACCCAGCGGCACATCCGCCAACATCCGGATCTTTACCGATTCGTCGAATTTGTCGCGGATCTTTTGGCAAGCATCGTCCACCGAAAAATCCTGCGGCGTGGCGGCGGTTGGCGTGGGGTAACGCCAGTAGCGGCCCCTTTTCACAAGGCCGTTATCGTTATATTCCAGCCAACAGCCCGGCTCCAATTTTCGTATGTGCCTGTAAATGGAAAAGGGGTCGGGGATGTTCGAAAATTGAAAATACAGCCGCAAAGCTTCCGGGTCCAATTCAAGTGGCACCTGGGCCGCGCGCAAACACTTCAGTTCGCTTCCAAAATACAAGCCTTCGGGAAGCTCGGCATAATAAAGCGGCTTTTTCCCGAACCGGTCACGCACCAACAATATTTTTCGCTTCTTCGAATCCCAGATACAAAACGCGAACATGCCGCGCAGGCGATGCAGCCCTTCGACTCCCTCCTGCTCATACAGATGCACCAGCACTTCAGTGTCGCTATGCGTCCGGAATTGGTGACCGCGCGCAATCAGGCTCGCGCGCAGCGTTTTGTAATCGTAAATTTCGCCGTTAAAAACCACCCAAACGGTGCCGTCTTCGTTCGAAATCGGCTGGTGCCCGGTCGCCAGATCGATGATGCTCAGGCGGCGCATGCCGATGGCGCAGGGGCCGTCCACATGAAACCCTTCATCGTCGGGACCGCGGTGGCGAATCACATCGCACATGGCCTGGACGACGGCTTGCCGCGCTTCGCCCCCAGCCAAAAAGTATCCTGCTATGCCGCACATAGATAACGATTACGGCCAGGTTCACCCATGGCTCTATGCTACTGTGAATTCGCTTCCCAATAGCCGAGGGCACCGGCATGCGTAGTGCTCGCGAGATTCGTTTCCGCTTGTCGCAGCAGGCCGAAAACGTGTGGCTGTACGCGTTCCGTCCCCAGCTTTCCCGCAAGGCTGCCGTGGCCGAATTGCCATTGCCGGCACCGCAAAGTGTCGCGGGCGTTCTTCGTGGAACCGCCTATGCCCGAGATATCGAGCGACTGGCGAAAGAGATTCTGGTCCATCGGCTACCGCTATTCGGCGGCGCGGTGCAGACCGGCCCGGAAATCGAGTGGCGCAAGGATTACGTGCATGGCCAGATCACCGCGCCCGATTACTTTCGCTTCATCCCTTACCTCGATTTCGCCAAAGCCGGTGACCACAAGAACATCTGGGAATTGAACCGGCACCAGCACCTGGTATTACTGGCGCAAGCGTGGGTCCTTACCGAAAACAGCGCCTACCTCGCGGAGATTGAGGCGCAACTCGAGAGCTGGTTCCAGCAGAATCCCTTTCTAATGGGCATCAATTTTTCAAGCGCTTTGGAAGTGGCTTTCCGCGCACTCTCCTGGCTGTGGATCGATCATCTGTCGGGCCCGCACCTGAACCCCGCGTTGCGCCAAAAGCTCTGGAACGGCATGTTCCAACACGGGCATTTCCTGAAGGCCAACCTTTCCACTTATTTTTCGCCCAACACGCATTTGCTCGGCGAAGGCGTTGCCCTGTTCGCGCTCGGCCTGAAATTTCCGGCGACGGGTTGGGCTGCGCTGGGACATCGCATTCTTGAGGAGGAACGCCACGGTCAGATTCAGGCCGATGGCAGCCACTTCGAGCAATCGACCTACTACCACGTGTATGCTCTCGATTTCTTCCTTCTGTACTATCTGCTGGCGGGGCGGCCCGCGGCCTTCGAGCTTCCCCTGCGAAAGATGGCTCGCTTTCTTGCCGCGATGAACGGACCCGCCGGACTACTCAGTTTCTTCGGTGACGATGACGGTGGCCGCTTATTCCATCCCTACGGAGACCGCGCCACGTTTGCGCGCGCGACTCTGACCACGTGCGCACGAATCTTCCCCGATGAACAGCTACCCGCGCGCGCGGAAACCGCGCAGGAGCAAGCCGCTTGGTGGCTCGGGCCAGCGCCTATCGCAAACACTGACGCATCCCCGAAAAACAGCGCCGTGCTCTTTGAAGATTCAGGCTTGATCGCCATCGTTCACGGCGCGCTGCATATTCTCATCGATACCGGCCCCTTCGGTCCTGGCGGTGCGGGGCACAGCCACTCCGACACGCTGTCGTTCACCGTTCGATCTGGCGACGAAGAATTGCTGATCGATCCCGGAACATTCACGTATGTGGCCGACCCTCGCGCGCGCGATGAATTTCGCGGTTCGGCATACCACAACACGCTTCGCATCGATGCGCTGGATCAGGCCGACCCCACGCGCCCTTTCCGCTGGGACCGGAAGCCGGAAGTGACTCGCGCCGCGTTTCATATAGGTGGTGAAAATGTCTTCGCCGATGCGGCTTGCCGTGCCCGCGGCATCGTCCACCGCCGGCGATTTTTTCAGCTTGGCGGCCGCATGCTGTTCGTTCTGGACCATGTCGCAGGCCCGGACGGCATGCACTCGCTCGAACAGGTCTGGCACTTGGGCGAAGGCGCGGCAAGCCGCATGACGGTTCTTTCGAGTGCGCCAGCGGCAGCGGAACATATGGCCGGATGGCGCTCCCGCTGCCTCGGCACCAAAGAGGAAGCCCCTGTGCTTGCCTATCGCTGGACAACTCATTTGCCCGCCACCTTCGCGACTGTCTTCCTCTTCGATGGCACTGTTTCGGGCGGCGCGCTCGAAGTAGCCGATGAGACAGATTCGACGCTGGTGCGCGTCCCAGGCGGGCCCGCCGTTCATTTTCCAAACAGCGGCATCGCCAGCGTGGCAAGAGCATGACCAGCCCCCGGCCAGTTCTATTGCTCGCTCATTCCCTGGACCTGGGCGGTACCGAGCGCCAGATGACCGAGGTCGCCAAGGGCCTCGATCGCAAGCGTTTCGAGCCGCATGTGGCCGCGTTTCATCCCGAGGGCATTCGCGCCGACGAACTGCGCGCCCAAAATGTACCGGTGCTGCACCTGCCCGTTACATCGTTTGCTTCGGCGTCCGCGCTTCGTGGCGGGCTTGCCCTGATCCGTTACATTCGCCGCCATCGCATTCGTCTGGTCCACAGCTTCGATGTGCCGCTCAACATCTTCGCGGGGCCGTTCGCGCGGCTGGCACACAGCCCCGTCGTGCTCTCTAGCCAGCGCGCCCATCGCAACCTGACGCCGGGCATGTATACGCGGCTGCTTCGAGTCACCGACCAGATGGTGGACGGCATCGTGGTGAATTGCGAACACATGCGCGCGCACCTGATAGATGACGAGCGCGTGCCGCCTAGCCTGATCCACCTCTGTTACAACGGGATCGATCTCGCCGTGTTCCATCCGGAGCGCGCCCCCGCGCTCCCGCACGAAGACACGGTCGTCATCGGCGTGGTGTGCGCTTTGCGTCCGGAAAAAGGCCTCGCGGATCTGATCGAGGCATTCGCCCGAGTGCATCGCAACCATGCGAACACGCGGTTGCTGATTGTAGGCAGCGGGCCGATGCTGGGCGAATTGGACGCACTTGCCGAAAGCCTGGGCGTGCGCGCCTGGTGCCGTTTTGAACCGAAGACGGCGGATGTCGCGCCCTGGATGCGCTCAATGGACATCTTCGTGCTTCCCTCCTTAAGCGAGGCACTTTCGAATTCTCTGATGGAGGCAATGGCATGCGGTTGTTGCTGCGTCGCTTCGCGAGTAGGCGGCAACCCGGAGCTCCTGGGCGATGACGAAGCGCGCGGCCTGCTCTTTGAGAGAGGAAATTCAGCGGCGCTCGCCGAGGCTCTGGAGCGGCTGGTCAACAATGCGGCCGCTCGCGAATGTTTCGGAGCGGCTGGCCGCAAATTCATTCACGAAGGGTTCAGCCAGAAGCAATCCGTGGAGCACATGGAAAAAATTTATGAAGAATATTTGGACTCAAACTGACTGTGTTCCTGTAAGATGCGCTCTCGGACGATTACCCACAATCCGCACGGGGATAGCTTGAACACGGTGAAATGCGTGACGTACCATTGGGGAGTTAGTCAGCGCAAGAATCAACTCTCCGCTTACCTACCTGAATTGGAAAAACAATGAATCGAAAGCAGGCTGTCATTATCGGCGCGGGTCCCGCGGGTCTTACGGCTGCCTATGAATTTGTCACGCGCACCGGAATCGTTCCCATCGTGCTCGAATCGAGCGAGGCGATGGGCGGCATCTCGCGCACCATTCAGTACAAAGGGAACCGCATCGATATAGGCGGCCATCGCTTTTTCTCGAAGTCCGACCGCGTGATGAACTGGTGGCTTCAGATTATGCCCCTGCAATCCACGCCGGGCGCGCAATCCATCACGTATCAGCGAAAGACGCGTACTGTCCAGGGTACGGCTGACGGGCCGAATCCGGAGACTACGGATTCCGTCATGCTGGTGCGGAAGCGAAAATCCCGCATCTATTTTCTGAGGCAGTTTTTCGACTATCCCATCAAGCTGAGCGGCGAAACGATTTCGAAACTGGGCCCGGCAAAGATGGCCCGCATCGGCACCAGCTACATGTGGAGCGTGCTGTTCCCCGTTAAGAACGAACAGAACCTGGAACAGTTTTTCATCAACCGCTTCGGGCGCGAACTGTACCTCACTTTCTTCAAATCGTACACAGAGAAAGTGTGGGGAGTGCCTTGCAATGAAATCAGCGCGGCTTGGGGCGCGCAGCGAATCAAAGGGCTTTCCATCACCAAAACGCTGCAGCATCTCTTCAAACAAGTAATCAAGAAAACCTCCAAGACTCAGACCGATCTCTCGCAGAAGGACGTCGAGACTTCGCTCATCGAGCAATTCATGTATCCCAAGCATGGGCCCGGTCAGATGTGGGAAGAGGTGGCCGAAAAGATCAAGGCGCGCGGCGGCCAGATTCTGACGTCATGGTACGTGAACCGGATTTTGACACAGGGCGACCGTGTTACCGGGGTGGAAGCTGTCAACGGCAAGACGGGCGAAACGCGCACCTTCGAGGGCGATTATTTCTTCTCCACCATGCCGATTCGCGAACTCATCAACGCGCTCGACGTGAAGGTTCCGGCCAAGATTCAAGCCATCAGCGACGGCTTGGTGTATCGCGATTTCATTACGGTGGGCCTGCTTCTGAATAAGCTGAAAATCAAGGAGGCGGACGGCTCGCCCATTCAGGACAACTGGATCTATATTCAAGAGCCCGATGTACAAGTGGGCCGGCTGCAGATCTTTAACAACTGGAGCCCTTATCTGGTTGCCGACCCTTCGAAGGTGTGGGTGGGGCTTGAATATTTCTGCTACGACACGGACGAGATCTGGAAGCTGACCGATGAAAAGATGATCGAGCTTGCCAAGTATGAGCTGGAGAAGATCGGCATCATCGACGCTTTCGACGTGATCGATGCTACCGTGATTCGCGTCCCGAAAACATACCCGGCGTATTTCGGAACGTACGATCAGTTCGATCGGATCCAGCAGCACGTGGATGTCTATCGCAATCTGTACCTCGTCGGCCGCAACGGCATGCACAAGTACAACAACCAGGACCATTCCATGCTGACCGCGATGATCTCCGTCGACAACATCATTGAAGGGCGCGAAGACAAACACAACATCTGGGACGTGAATACCGAAGTGGATTATCACGAAACCAAGAAAGACGAAGTCAAGACCGAAGAGCCGGTCCTGGCCGCCAAGTAAAGTTAGCCCGGCTTCACGTCATAAATCTGGATCTTGCCGCCGCCGAATGTGGACGCCAGCTTCCACTGCTCGGGATAGTCTTTTATGGCCTGCAAGATCAAATCGTTGTGACGGTAATGAACGCGCCGCGGATAGGTGTCCAGCACCACGGCGCGAACATGTTCGTTCTTCAAAAACAGCATCACGTCGAGCGGCGTATGACAGAACTCTTCCGCCACGTTGCCATTCCAGTCTGAGGTGGAGAGCTTTTTATTGGCGCGCAGGATGGTGTGTTCGGGCCGCGCATCCTGCATCATGAGTTCCGAAATGAACAGGCCTTCGCCATCGCGCTCGGAAGAGACCAGGATCACCGCGTTGCGCAGGTCCGGCCGCGTTTTGATGTAACGGCTTGCCTCGGTAAAGCCATAGTGTTCCTCGCGCGGAATCGCAAACGTCTGGACCGCAAAGAGCAGCCCCACAACAGCGGCGACTAGTGCGGAACTCCAGCTCCACGCGATGCGCGAATGCGAACGCGAGGCGAGCTGTTTCGCGATCCATTCGCCGCCGGCCAGCGCGAAGAGAATCATCGCGGGCAGAGCATCGATCATCTTACGGGGCTCCACGCCGGCGGGCACCACGGAATGGAAAACCCAGATACAGATCAGCAATCCGAACATGACGGCATCGAACGGCTTCACGCCGCGCGTCTGGATCGGCCGGAGAACGCGCAGCCAGATTCCCCAGATGGCCAGCGCCGCCACGGCCCAACCCACCAGGTCGCTGAGGATGATGGCGAACTGCCATAGGGAATCGGCCGTGTAGGCCAAGCTGGGCGAATCGCCGCCGGCCCAACCGCGGTGCGCCATCTGTAAGGTCAAAATCTGCCAGGGCAGGCAAAGCACGGCGACAATCGGCACGGGAATCCAGAACGATGGCTTCTTAAGCACGGCGAAGTCGCGCGTGAGCACGATGGCAATCGGCGGGATCATCGCCAGCGCCCAGCCGTTTCCTTTCGTCAGGATCGCAAGCGAGCAGAAGATGCCGAACCAGATGCCGTTTCGCCACGTGTTGTGTTCCAGGTAGCGGTAGAAAAAGATGGCGGCGGCAAAGCCCGTCACCAGCAGCAGCGATTCCGCCATCTCTTCATCCGAATACGCCTGAATGATGGGCAGACATACCAACAGCAAGGAACTGAGCACGCCCGCCATAATTCCGAAGCGGCGCGCGGCAACCAGAAACAACAAAAACGCCGCGACGGTAGTGGTGAGCGCAAGCTCCACCAACACAGAAGCGCGCGATTCCGAAAACACCAGCATCCACACGCCCTGTACCGCATACAGCAACGGGGGCCAGTGGCCGAAGGCTACTTTCGGATAAGCGTTGTAATAATCGCTGGCATACTGCATGGGGTCGGTCAACTTTCCGCCGGCCAGATAATCCCGCACCATCACGCTGGTCACGTAATGGGCGGGTTCATCGGGATAGCCGCCAAATTCCGCCGTATAAGCACCGCTCCGGTACTGAAGCAGTAAAACCAGCAGGAACAGCCCGGTAAAAACCGCGGGTTTCAACCACAGAGGGGAGTGTACCCGGTCATCGGTCTGGTCCACACTCATCCGCGCTCCTCCAGCGTAAACCATGGGCCGGAACGAAAGCGTATAACTCCCAGACCGAAGGGGGAGCATCCGAGCCCCCCATAAGGCCCGGCCAAACTGTTGCTACCGGCCCTGCACCACGGTAGCCCGGTAAGAGTTGTTGGCCACGGTGGCTCCCGAAGCGCTTAAATTGCACAGCCGCACAGCCACGATATTCGGGGCCGAGACTCGCATCATGCCCAGCACGGAGGCTGGCATTGCCGCCGGCCACCCCGAAGCAAGCACATCACCCACGATGGCCCCTGGAACCGCAACCGTTAAATCCGCGCTGCAACTGGAGGCGGCAACCGTGCCGAACGCCAGTGTCGCCGCGCCCGTGGTGAACGTGGGCACCAGCGTGACATCCACTCCCACTGTGCTTTGCGCGCCGGATTCCACCAGGATCATGCCCGTGCCCGCCGAAATAACTTTTGTGGAAAGGTACGCCCGCGCATCGTGCCCGCCGGCCGAATCCCAGCCCGTGGGTAGCGCCGTCCACGTATAAGCCGGGATGGTATTCACCGGGAACCCGGCCACGCCGCCCGCGGTAGAACAGCCGCCCGCGCAGACCACCGTCAGGTTGCTGCCCACCGTCACGGTTCCCGCGGGTGTCACGTAAATATAAGCAATGCCCGCGCCGGATTGCCAGGTCACAGTGGCGCTGGTGGTAATAGCGACAACGTTCGTCCCGAACCGCACGTTGCACGGCGCTGCCAGCGAACAGCCCGCGCCAATGGTAAGCGTGCTGGCGCTTGAATAAGTCACACCCAGAACGCTGATTCCGCCAGATCCCGAACCCGTACCGCCGCCGGTGCCTCCCGTGGGCGCTTGCGGCTGCCATTGGCTGCTGAACTGGCTCCAGGTCAGCACCTGCCCATCTGACGGAGTGGCGGACGATACCGGCTTATTCTGCATGCGCGTAACGGTCGCATTCGCCACCGAGCCCGATAAATCGCCGCCCGTGTTCGTAACTGTCCCTCCTCCCGATGAGGACGTCACCGTGGCCGGCTCCCAATTCAGAGCGGTGGAATTCCACGTCAGCACCTGGCCGCTGGTGGGCGTGGTGGCCGCCACCCGCTTACCTTGTAGCCCTGTGACCTGCAAGCTGGGGGGTGAACCGGCGACGTCGCCGCCCAGTGCCATCCAGCTCACTTGCGCGCCGTTGGTGCCCAACAGCCGGTCGGCGTTGCCTGTTACAGACGGCAGGCCGCCCCCGCTTTCCACGGTCCACGTATTCGCCGTCGTACAGCCGTAAAGGTTCTGGCCCGCGGCCGCATCGCTCTTAAAATAACTGTCGCCTACGGCGCAGGTGGCGGGCAGCGTGGTTCCTGTCTTAAATGGTTTTGTGGCAACGGCCCGTGAAAAATCGACGCCTCTGGCTTGCGATTTCAGATCCACCTGTGTGGTCTGCGCAAGCGCGGGCGAAAGTGCGATACAGAGCGAACCCGCGGTGGTCAACACACACGTTCGCAAAATGGTAGTAGATCGTCTCATGGCTCCTTGGTGCGGGCTTGATAATCCCGGTCCGCAATGAAACGGAATACCGGGGCCCGACCAAAGCCTACTCCCGCGCTTTGCCCTGTCCCTTTGTAAGTTGTTGATTCGATTGAAAACGTCTGCTGTGACTCAATCCTGGGCAATGGCGCGTTTCCGCTGCAGCGCCTTTTCGTAGCTGGCCAGCAACCGGGCCGTAATCACGCGCATGTCCCAGTTGGTTTCCACTTCCTGCCGCGCGCGCCCCGCCATCTCCGCGCCCGCCGAAGGGTCGCCAAACAAGCGCAACACGCGGTCCGCGAAGCCCTGCGCATCGTCGCTCAGCAGACACTCCCGCCCATCCGTCCGGGCCAGGCCTTCAGCGCCGATCAGCGTCGAGACCACCGGAATGCCGCTCGCGAACGCCTCCAGCAGTTTGACCCGCACACCGGAGCCGCTACGAATCGGGCAAACGAAGACTGCCGTGGTCGCTAATAGAGGCTTAATATCCTCCACAAAGCCGAGCATCTCGATAGCGTTCAGCGGGTCATGATAGGCATGCGCGGGTAGCGGGTCGGAACCGGCGACAAGCAGCTTCGCCTCCGGACAACGCTCCACAATCCGCGGCAGCACTTCTTTGGTGAACCATTCGAGCGCGATCCTGTTCGGCACATGGCGGAAGCTGCCCAGGAACAGCATGGTATTCGAGTTGCGCGGCCCCCCGGGATACGGGTACTCCGCCGAGGCAATTCCCGCCCTGAGCCCTTCTTCAATTCGCGGCCCGAGAGCCGGTAGAAAGCTCGCCAGATACTCCCGGTTTTCACGCGTGCAAACCTGCACAGAATCAAACCGCGGCAGCACGCGCAATTCATAACGAATGGCCCGCAGATATTCCCAACGCGCCTTCACCCGATCTACAGAGCCCCGCATGAATTCCAGCCCGCGGCCGATCGATTGAAAATACACATCGTGTTCGAATAGCGCGCAAACCGTGCGGCGATACTTCGCGCCATATTGGCCCAGCGCCGTGTATTCCAGCTGCAGAACATCGGCCCGCTTTTGCAGCATCAACCGGTCGATCAGCCACAGCAGATCGCGGCTCTCGAATTCGCGCACCGCATGCGGCGTGATAGAGCCCAGGTTGGGCTCGTCAGTGCCGCGCCGGACGTGCAGTGTGACCGAAGCGCAGAATGCGGCCAGCTGCTGGTTAGCGGCTTGTTCGTGTTCGTAATCCAGCATCACAAGAACGTGAACCTCCGTCAGCCGGGAGAGTTCGCGCAGCGTGTGATACATAAAGACGCCGCCGCCGTGCGTGGGCGGCATGATGGGGTAAGGAGAGACGAACAGAACGCGCGGCGCTTCCTTTGCGATGGCCGGTAGGCTGGCCCGCGCCACGAACCTATCGTAAAAGTGGCCCCCACGCGGACGCTCAAACGTTTCGGTATCGGTGACGCAAGCAAGCTCCCGCGCGGCCCATCGCGAACGCAGAGCCCCGGGCAACTGCAGGGCGGCGCGCGCAAACCCGCTCAGTGTGGAGCGTCCTTGCTCTTCGCCGAACAACACACTCAGCAGGGCGCCCAGATAGCTGAATAGAAAGTGGTCCAGCAAGCGCGGCCATTCGTGAATGTTTTTCCAGCAGAACAGCAGGAAATTTTTCTTCAGCACTCCCTGGATATAGCTGCCGCTGAACGTCTTGCCGATAGTGCCCCGGTGTTCGTGATACACCACGCTGGCGGGCTGATACAACACCTTCCAACCGCGCTTCCATGCCAGGTACCCGATGTCCGTGTCTTCCAGATAAAAAGGCGCCAGCAGTTCGTCGAAGCCGCCCAATTCCAGAAACTTATCGCGGTCGAAAGCGCACGATCCCCCGCCCCCGTAGAAGCACGGGAACAAACCGGTCACTTCGGGGTCTTCGCGATGCCCCACGCGCAGCGCTCCATCCTGCCACCAGCCTTCGGTGAGCCCGGTCTCCTCGCGCCTCTTCGCGGGGTCGCTCAGAAAAATCTGGCAGGAGACCGCGAAGACCTGCGCGTCTGTGAAGCCGTCCAGCAGAGGCTGCAGAAAACCCGGCTCCACGCGCATATCGCTGTTCAGCAAAACCACCACTTCATTCTTCGCGGCGCGGAACCCCGCATTCGATCCGCCACCGAAGCCCAGGTTACGCTCCAGGCCCAGCACCGTCACGCCGGGAAAATGCGAACGCACAAATTCCGCGCTGCCATCGTGCGACCCGTTGTCCACTACCAGAATCTCGTTCGCCGAATTTGCCCGGGTGGCTTCGATCAGCGGCGGCAGATACTTGCGCAATAGATCGAGGCCATTCCAATTCGGAATCACGATGGTGGCGGCTTGTGCGTTGGGCTGACGCGTAACGGGCGCGCGCTTACGACCCATCAGCAGCCAAAGCAGATCCGTAATGCCAATTGCGGCAACGCACAGCACCAGCAAAAACGGCGACAGCAGAAGCAGCGGAAGCGCCTTCAGCAGGCGTTTCAGAAATTCCATTTACTTGGTTTCCGGAGCGATGTCTTTCACAAGTCCCAGGCGGCTCCCCACGCGTACCAGCGGCGCGCGCCGCAAGGTGGACCAGCGCGCCTGCCATTCGCGCAGCTCGCGATCGAGCCCCTGCGCCCATAGCGTTCGCTCTTCCACCAGGGCCTCCGCCGCGGTCAGCAGTTCCACCGCGCGTGCCAGGTGCTCTCCGCGCTCCGTCAGTTCCGCACCCAGCCGCCGCTCGGTTTCAAGAGCCCACTCGGTCTTCGCGCGATTCACGCTTTCAAGCTCCGCCATGCGCGCTTCGTAAGCCGCCGCCGCGCTGGTCCATTCCGCGTTGTCGGCTTCCATCTCGGCTTGCAATTGTTCGATTCTTTCGCCGCGCGCCCGCGCCAATTCGTCCTGCCGCAGCGCCCAGTTGTTGCGCTCTTCCACTTGCGCCTTCAGTTCGCCATTCAGGCGCAGCAGCTCTTCATATTCGCTATTCCGCCCGGCCAGTTCGGCGCGCATCGCCTCCATCCAGGCAGTCTTTAAATCGATCTCGCCGTTTAGCAGCGCGATATGCCGGTCACGATCGCGCAGCAGATTCGCCTGCGTGGGAATCCAGAAAAATGCATTGACACCAATAAGAGGCGCAAGCGAACAAATGCCCACAAAGAACTGCGCTTCATCGAGCGATACCGCCCCGCCAGCTTGGCTCACATCGCAAGCACCGCGCCCATGTACGGGAGCGAACAGCAGCCCCGCGGAATGGTTCTGCACCAGCATCTCCACATGCGGGAACACTTCCGCCAAGGCCCGCTGAAACTCTTCGTGTTCGAATTCGTGAACGTGGAATTCATTGCCGCCCGATGGCCCGCGCGCCTCCGCATACACAGGCTTGTTCGGCGTAGAAACAATCAGCATGCCGCCGTCACTCAACTGCTCGCGCGCACTCCGCAACAAACTGCGCCAATTTTCCAGATGCTCAATCACTTCGAACGCCGTGATCAGATCGAAGCGGCCCTCGCACCGTTCCGTAACATCGCCTTGTTCGAAGCTCAGGTTCGCCAGCGGATACTGTTCGCGCGCGTGATCGATTGCCTCTTGCGAAACGTCCACGCCCACCACGCTCATCGCCACCTCGGCCATCGCGAACGCGCCATAGCCGGTGCCGCAGCCCAGGTCCAGCACTCGCTTGCCCTGCGCAAATCCGCGCGCGAATGCGTAGCGCGAAAAATGCTCGTTAAACAAATCCACATCCACCTGGCCCGGTATCACACGCTCACCCGTGAATCCAGGCGGCAAGCCGTCAGGCGACTCCTCAGGCAACCCGCTGCTCCCCCACGCGCCCGTTCACTTCCACCTTGCAAGGCAGATGCTGATAGCCATACACCTGCGCATCGCTGTTCGCCATCTGCAGCGTGATGGCATTATCGATCCAGTCGCTCATTTGATAGCTGACCAGCGTGCCGTCCGCCACCGCCGGCGAAAACGAAAACGAACTCGGATACAACTCCGGCAGGTCCAGATGAAAATCCACCGTATAGATATCGCCGCGCCTCATGGGAGCCAGCTCATACTCTTCCCGGCTGGTGTTCGTGCCCGCAAAATCGATGCCCAGATGGTTGCGCATCATGAAGCCAACAATCGGCATCGCGACATCCGTATTGGCACGAACGCTAATGCGCACCACGGCCTTGCTGTTCGGCTGCAGCAGCCCGAGCGGCGCGCCATATTGATCCACCACCGCGATGCCAATCACCTCCGCGCGCCGGTCGCCATAACGATGATCGATATTCGGAATCGAATCGATCACCTCCACCGGCCGCGATTGCGTCTCCGCCCACTCTGGCCTCGGCTGCTGCGCCTTCAACGACAGATAGGCGGTATCTTTTTCCACCATCGCCGCAAGATACTTTTCCACCACGCGATCCGTTTCGCCGATGTCCACCATGCGCCCCTGCTCCAGCCACATGGCGCGATCGCCGATGGCCTTCACATCGCCGGCGGCGTGCGAGACGAACAGAATCGTCACCCCGCGCGCGCGCAGTTCGTGCACCTTGCGCATGCAGCGATGGCGGAAATACAAATCGCCCACTGCCAGCGCTTCATCCACCAGCAGCACTTCCGGATCCACGCTGATCGCCACCGCGAACGCCAGGCGCACCACCATGCCGCTCGAATAAGTCTTCACCGGCTGATGAATGAAATCGCCGATCTCGGCAAACTCTTCAATCTCGCGATAACGTTGATCGATCTGTTTCGTCGAGAGCCCCAGAATCGCGCCGTTCAGATACACATTCTCGCGCCCGCTGAATTCCTGGTTGAACCCGGCACCCAGTTCGAGTAGCGCCGAAACGCGCCCGTTCACCGTGACCGTCCCCGTTGAAGGCCGCAATATGCCCGCCACCATTTGCAGCAGCGTGCTCTTGCCGGAACCGTTCTGCCCCACGATACAAAACGTTTCGCCGCGCTTGATTTCGAAGCTGATATCGCGCAGCGCCCAGAAATCCTGATGGAAACGTTTGCGCTGTAGCGTGGCCAGTTCTTTCAGCCGGTCGCCGGGGCTCGCATAGATGGAGTAACTCTTCGAAACCCCGTTAAACTCGACAGCATTCACCGTCTTTCAGTTTATCTATTTATGATGGATGGCTAATGACCGCGGTCGACCTTTCGGGCACCACCGGCTTGATCGCCATGGGGCTGCTCACGCTCAACATCCTGCTGGGCTTGCTGCTTTCCACCAACTACAACCCCGTCCGCCGCTGGCCGCATCGCAAGATCGAGATCTTCACGCTGCACAATTGGACCGGTTACATCGCGCTTCCATCCGCTGGACCTGGTGCTGCCTCTCTGGTCTCCACAGCAGCGCAATTACAACGTGCTGGGCGCTCTGGCGTTTTACCTAACCGCTTTCGTCGTCGTCACCAGTTACTTCCGTCCGCGCCTGGGCAACCGCATCTGGAAGAAGTTGCATTACACGGCCTACGCGGCGGCCGCCGTATTTTTTACCCACGGCATTTTGATCGATCCGAATATGAAGAGTCAACCTCCCGATCTGCTGGACGGCGAAAAATTATTAGTGGAAGGAGGCGCGGCGCTGTAATCACGAGCACCATTCTGCGCATTCGCCACCGTAAACCAAAGATCGTCCGTTCATGATAATAAGTAGATCCCATGTTGAAGCGCCTCCTGCTTGCCGCTCTTGTCTGTTTTCCCGCTCCTGCCCAGACCGTATCCGCCTCCGATTGGGCGGTGCACTTTCTCAATGAGTTCGAAACCGCGCCGAACATCACCTACCTGACCGCGAACAATTACGAAGCCAAACTGGACGTTTACAAGCGCCGGGACGCCACCGGTCCGCAGCCCACGCTTATCTGGATTCATGGCGGCGGCTGGACCGGCGGCGTGAAAGATAACTCGCTGCCCTTCTTCGCGCCCTGGCTCGAAATGGGTTGGCAGGTGGTCAACGTGGAATACCGCCTGGCCAAAATTTCACCCGCGCCCGCCGCCGTGGAAGATTGCCTGTGCGCGTTGCGCTGGGTGGCCGGCCACGCCAAGCAGTACAACTTCGACACCACGCGCCTGGTGGTTTCGGGCGATTCCGCCGGCGGCCACCTGGCCCTCACCACCGGCATGATTCCAGAGAGCGCCGGCTATGAGAGCCAGTGCCCCGGCGCGCGCCTGCCTAAAGTGGCGGCCATCGTCAACTGGTACGGCATCACCGATGTGGCGGACCTGCTGCAAGGCCCGAACACGAAAGACTACGCCATCGCCTGGATGGGCAATCGCCCCGACCGCGCCGAAGCCGCCACTCGCCTGTCTCCGCTGCATTTCATCCGCAAAGATCTGCCGCCGATTCTCACCATCCACGGCGATGCCGACCCCGTGGTTCCCTACTCCCACGCTCAGCGATTGCAAGCCGAGCTCGAACGCGCCGGCGTGCCTCACCAACTGGTCACCGTGCCCGGCGGCAAGCACGGCTACTTCACGCCCGAAGAGCGAAGCATGATCTACACGGAAATTCGCGCCTTCCTCGCCAAGTACAAGCTCCCCGCGCGGAACCCTTAAGCACCCGCGGTCAGCTTCAACTTCGCCGGCCGGCTATCCAGCCGCCTTCGCAAGCGAGCCTCGCGCAAGCGCAACTCCGGCGTCTCGCCCCACTCAAGAGCGGCCACGGTCATCTCTAAAGCCAAGGCACAGTTGCGCTCGCGATGCTCATAATATTTCGCCAGTTCCTCGCCGGCGCGCGCGCGGCAGGGGTTGCGCGAAAGCGTCAGATCTGTAAATGTTTCAAGCGCCGCCGCCCAAAGCCCCAGCTTCTTCCGCAGCAGCCCTGCTTCCATCAAAGCCGGAAATAACAATTCATCCGGCAGCCCAAACGCCACGGAGCGTTCGAACAAGCGCAGCGCCTGCTCCGGCTTTTCCACCCGCGCCAGCCACCGCGCCAGGCCCAACAGATCAGACCCGTGACGCACCGGCACCGTCTCCGGATTGCGAAATGCTTCCGGCACAATCGCCGTCAGGCAAGCCAGCGATACAATGTCGAGCACGTTGTGATGAAACACCGGAATCAAGCGCGCCGCGCGCCTGGTCCGCACAAACTCAAAATACAAATACGGAATCAGAGAGCCCGGCACATCGCCTTCGCGCTCCACGCCCAACACCTCGCGCTCCAGGTAAGTCAGCTTGCAATTTTCCATGCGCTGCTTCCAAAGCCGGCGCGCGCCATAGAGCAGATCCAGATGTGTCAGCCGGTCGAAAGGATGCCGCGCGCGGCACATACGGAAGCGAGTTTCCAGCAGCGGCTGATCGTAAGATTTGCCATTGTACGTAATCAGCACATCGAAGCGTTCGAGGTATTCCGCCACCGCCGAAAGCTGCGAGGCCTCTTCCGCGTAATCGCGCATGAAGAACTGCCGCACACGAAAGCCTTCGCGCTCAATGCTGCCGATGCCGATCAGAAACGCGTAGGTGCCGCTGCCCCCAGCAAGGCCCGTCGTCTCCGTATCCAGAAACGCCCAACGCTCCGGGTGGCAAGCGGGGACAGTTCCTTCCGAAACCGCATGCAGCAGGTCCGGCGCAAGTTCAGCCAGAGCCCGCACCGCGACACAGCCATACTGCTCCTCCGCGGCGTACAACTTTTCCGTTTCGAAGTGCCGGCCGTGAGGCGTTTCTTTCACCTCGCCGCTCAGCAGTTCTTCCACAAAGGCCGCGCGCGTGGGAGGCGCGACCGGCGCTTCCCCACGCGCCTGAATCGCCCTCACTTTTTCGCGCAGGATGGCAAGCTGTTCCTGAATATCCATCTTCGCCTTTAATTCGCCTATTCTACCGCGCTATAGTTCCCTTGTTGCGCACCGGTCCCTTCTTCGCGCTCCTCTTCGGCTTGGTACTGGCCGCGCACCTCTGCCATTCCGGCGTCTTGTGGGAGCCCGAAACATTCCCCCTCGCCGCCGCCTCCCAAATTCTCCACGGCCACAAGCTTTACCAGCAAATCTGGTACGACAAGCCGCCGCTCTCGCCCGTGTTCGCCCTCCTGATCGGCGCACAATCCGGATGGCCGCTACGAACCGCCGGCGCGCTTTACACATTGCTCTGCGCAGCCCTCGCCTTCGGCTTTGCAAGGCAGCTTTGGGGACGCCGCGAAGCCTTCTGGGCCGCGTCTCTCATTGCCTTCTTCCTGACCTTCGATTTTCCCGCTTCGGTCCTCCCTCTCGGTCCCGACCTGCTCACCGTAGCGCCGCACCTCGCGGCCGTCTGGCTAGCATGGCGCGGTAAAGCCTTCTGGTCCGGCATCGTGGCCGCCGTAGCCATGCTGGCAAATATGAAAGGTATCTTCGTCCTGCTGGCCTGTTTCGCGTTCGCAGGCCCATCCTTCGCCTTCACGCTTGCCGGTTTCGCGCTTCCCTGCGCAGCCGCCGCCCTCACCCTCGCAGTCACCGGAGCAGGCCCAGGCTTCCTCGATCAAGTCTGGATCTGGAGCTCACGCTATGCCGCCAGCCCCTTCGTGACCAACCCCTTCACCAACGGTCTCCTTCGCACCGCCAATTGGCTTGGCTTCCATTCGGCGCTCGTCGCCGGTAGCCTCTGGCGAATCCCCTGGCGCTTCGTTCTCTGGATCGCGATCTCGCTACTCGCCGTCGCGCTGGGCCTGCGTTTCTTCCCGCGCTATTACCTGCAACTGCTGCCGCCGCTCTGCCTAACCGCCGCCTATGGTGCGGCCCGCTTACCGTTACGGCGATGGGCCGTGCTGGCGCTCCTGCTCATCCCGCTGATTCGCTTCGCCCCGCGCTACGTCACCGTCGCCGAAGCCAAGCCCTGGGCCGATACCGCCCTCGACCTCGATAGCCGCCACGCCGCGGCTCTCCTTCAACCGCTCATCCATCCCGGCGACACGCTCTTCATCTGGGGCTACCGGCCCGAACTCTGGGTCTACACTCGCCTGCCCGACGCCACACGCTTTCTCGATTCCCAGCCCCTCACCGGCGTCCCCGCCGACCGTCACCTGACGCAATCCGAACCCATTGACCGTACCGCCCCCGCCGCCGCGCGCCAGGAGCTTGCCCGCTCCACCCCCACCTTCATCGCCGATGGCCTGAGCCTCTACAACCCAAAGCTCTCCATCGCGAATTACCCCGAACTGCGTCCCTGGTTTGCACAGTACCGGGAAGTGGCGCGCACCGCCGGAACCGTTCTTTATCGCCGCGCGGATACAATAACCAAGTGAAAAGAATTCTAGTCACCGGCGGTGCCGGTTACATCGGCTCCCATACTGTTCTTCAGCTTGTCGACCAGGGTTATGACGTTGTCGTAGTCGACAGCCTGATCCGCGGCTACCGCGATGCCGTGGACCCCAAGCTTCTGCGCGAAGTCGACCTGCACGATGGTCCCGCGCTTGACCGCGTCTTCGCCGAAAAGCAAGTCGGCGCCGTCATCCACTTCGCGGCCTTTATCTCTGTCGCTGAATCCATGCGGACGCCGGAAATCTACTTTCCCAACAACGTGGGCGGCTCAGTTTCCCTGTTCAGCGCCATGCATCGCGCCCAAGTCAAGCACGTGGTCTTCTCTTCCACCGCCGCCATCTTCGGCAATCCGGGCGTCTCGCCGATATCGGAAACGGTGCCCCACGCTCCCATCAATCCGTACGGCGAATCGAAGCTCATGACGGAGAAGGTGATGGAGTGGTTCGACAAAATTTACGGGCTGCAAGGCATCGCGCTCCGCTATTTCAACGCCTCCGGTGCCGACCCCAAAGGCCGCGCCGGCGAGCGCCACGACCCTGAAACGCACCTGATCCCCCTGCTGCTCACCGCCGCCCAAACCGGTGTGCCGGTAACTCTATTCGGCGAAGATTACCCCACGCCCGATGGCACCTGCATCCGCGATTACGTGCACGTGACCGATCTCGCGCAGGCCCACATCCTGGCCGTCGAATCGCTCCTCTCCGGTGCCCCTTCGAACCGCTTCAACGTCGGCACAGGCTCCGGCTTCTCTATCCGTGAGGTGATGACTGCCGTCGAGCGCGTCACCGGCAAAAAAGTTCCCTATACCGTCGGCCCCCGCCGCGAAGGCGATCCACCCAAATTGGTGGCCGATTCGCGCAAGCTCAAATCCGTACTGGGTTGGAAGCCCGAATTCGCCCAGCTGGACCGTATTGTCGAAACAGCCTGGGCGTGGGCCACCCGAAAGTAAGACTTACTTCCGCTCCCAAACCAGCGTGCTCGAATTGCTGCCATTCGGGCTATTCACTGCAATCTTCTCGGTGGCCGTCTTGCCGTCCCCCGAAAGCATCATGCGAATGGTTTCGCGATAGCTGCCGTCCTCAGACCGCCTCTCCGCCACAAGAATTTTTCCCTGCCAGCGGCTCATCTGCGTCTGCTTATTGCCCTGCGCGCTCGGGTCCACCGGGTGCTGCTTAGCATCGAGGAACCAATCGCCTTCCACCGATTTCGGACCTTGCCCGTCATCCGTGGTCTGCACCGAATGCAGCACTTGCCCCTTGCGCTCCGCCTTCAGCGTCATGCCCTGCGGCTTGGGCATTTTGCCGAAACTCGATTTCCCCACGTTCAACGTCCAATAGCCTGTGAAATCGGGCTTGCCGTTCGTATCCGCCGCCCATGCCGCCGAACCCAACGCAATCGCCACAACCAGAACACTTCGCATTTGAACGCTCCTCTTCAGCGCACTATCGAAGCACGTTCGGTTCCGAATTGAAGCACGGATGTCAACTCGGGGCGGTATTGAGTGCGGCGCTCGCCAGCGCGGCGTGCGTGTCCAAGAAGATCACGTTGAAAACGATGTTGTTGACCGCTGGTTCCGTCGTTTCGCCTCAAAGATCTTCCGGTCGCAGGCCCGTCTCTTTGCCAATCTTGGAAAGCGCAGCCGGTCCCACTTCTTCGCTGTCCATGTCCGCCAACACCTGTAGGGCGATCGTCTTCACTTTCCGGACGGCCTCAATCTCGGTTATGCCGTATGCCATCACGCCGGGAAGGTCGGGTACGGAGGCGAGGATCCTGCCGTCGTCTTCGTGATCGATTCCTACACGATTCGCCGCCTGCGATCCGCTGAAATTTAGAAAACGGGTATTAACGCGGCGAAGTGACCCCTCTACTAATACTTGTCGGCTTTCGGCGGTTTGACATGCACCTCGGCAACGCCGCAACAGCTTTCCGGCCTAATTAGCGCGCTAATCAAACTGCCTTACAATGAAGCTGATCCAGGAGGACGAGCCACTATGATGAAGATCCGCGCTGTTGCTGCCGGCCTTGCCTTCGTCTTCGCTGCCACGCTGTCCGCGCAGCAGCTCTGCGAGAACCTCACGAAGCTCGTATTGCCACACACAACAATCATTTCGGCGGCCGTGGTTGCCAGTGCTGGTTCCATTCCGACCCACTGCGATGTCAAGGCTACCGCGCGCCCTACATCCGATTCCGAAATCAACTTCGAGGTTTGGCTCCCGCCCAGCGATTGGAACGGGAAATATCAGCAGGTCGGCAACGGCGGATGGGCCGGAAACATTCCAATCCCCGCCATGGCCGAGCCTCTCAAACGCGGTTACGCGGTAGCCGGGACTGACGACGGCCACACCGCGCCTGGCGCGATCTGGGCGATCGGGCACCCGGAAAAGCTGGTCGATTTCGGATACCGCGCGGTTCATGAAACCGCGCTTCAGGCCCGTGCCATCGTGCAGGCCTTCTATGGCAGGGAACCCACCCGCGGCTACTTCGTCGGTTGTTCCGACGGCGGCCGCGAGGCCCTCATGGAAGCACAGCGGTTTGCGGACGACTTCGACGGTATTATCGCGGGCGCTCCCGCCAACGACTGGTCCCATCTTTTAGCTGCTGCTCTGTGGAACGAGCGCGCCCTGCTAGACGATCCGAAGGGCACCATTCCGGCAGCCAAACTTCCCGCCATTCAGAAGGAAGTTCTTGCGCAGTGTGACGCCCTCGACGGAGTGAGAGATGGCGTCATCGAAGATCCGAGGATGTGCCATTTTAGACCCGAGGTGCTCACCTGCAAGGGGCCTGACAGCGACGAATGCCTCACCGGGCCTCAAGTCATCGCGCTCGCCAAGATCTACGCTGGACCCAGGAACCCGCGCACCGGGGCTCAGATTTTCCCCGGCTTTCCGCCCGGCGTCGAAGCCGAGCAGGGCTCCTGGTCCACCTGGATCATACCCACCGCGAACCGTACCCCGGCGCAGTTCTTCTTCGCCAACACTTATTTTGGGCAGGCGGTTTACGAAAACCCCAAGTGGGACTTCCGCACCGCCAACTTCTATGAGGACGTTCGCTACGGAGACGAAAAGGCCGGCGCGGTTCTGAACTCCAACAGCCCGGACCTCCGTTCGTTCCGCGGCCGTGGCGGCAAACTCATCCAGTACCACGGCTGGGGCGATGCGGCCATCCCGCCGGCCAGTTCCATCCAGTACTACGAGAGAGTCAAGGACTTCATGAGCAAGTTTCCGGATGCGCGGTCAAACTCGGCCCAGCCACTCGATGGCTTCTATCGTTTATTCATGGTTCCGGGCATGGGCCACTGCGGCGGAGGTAACGGACCCAATACCTTCGGTAACAGTCCCGGAGCCCCCATCGATCCCGATCACGACGTAGTGGCGGCTCTCGAACAGTGGGTGGAAAAAGGGGTGGCGCCAAAGCAGTTGATCGGCACGGGTAGGGTATCCGGAGATTCGTCCACGACGCTCACCCGTCCGCTCTGCGCCTATCCGCAAACGGCGCATTACAACGGCACGGGAGATACCAATCAGGCGGCGAATTTTACCTGCAAATAAGGCCCGGCAGCGTGCAGATATCAGAAAACCCCTCACGGAATTCCGAGGCCTTCCGCTACCTACTGGTTGAGGGTGCTTTTGTGGTACGCGACAGAAAACGCCAAGAAGGCGTCGCCCCCTCGGAAAGGGATTCGCGCACGATAGCTTTCTATTCCGCCGCCGACCGGAAGTTGGCGAATTCCTTCCCAGATCCGCTGTGACGGCGCAGTATTTACTAGAGCCGCCTTGACGGTATGTCGGCCTGAGCTCAACCACCCCACTAGCCTCTACTCCAACATCACTCCTCGTCCTGCGAAAGCCGCGCCAGCACCGAAAGATCCTCCAGCGTCGTCACATCCCCGGTTACCGCGTTCCCCATCACAATCTCCCGCAGCAGACGCCGCATGATCTTGCCGCTGCGCGTCTTCGGCAGCGCATCCGTAATGCGGATCTGTTCTGGCCGCGCGAAACTGCCAATCTCCTTCGCGACCCATTTTTTCAACTCCTCCGCCAACTCTTCTTTGTTGTGGTCGCCGCCATGCTTCAATGTCACGAACGCCGCCACCGCCTGGCCCGTCACTTCATGCGGCTTACCCACCACCGCCGCTTCCGCCACCGCCGGATGCCGCACCAGCGCACTTTCCAGCTCCATCGTGCTCAGCCGGTGCCCGCTCACATTC
>JBBROT010000003.1:0-23952 GCA_038229155.1 Bryobacterales bacterium
CCCAACGTGATTGGCACCATCGAGTTTCGCGGCAGCCGGCGTGTTCCGCAGGATACTCTGCGCGCTTTGATTTTTACGCGCGTGGGCGACACGCTGAACGATGAGACACTGCGCCGCGATTTTTCCGCGCTATGGAACACCGGGCGGTTCGATGACATTCGCCTGGAAAGCGAGCCCAGCGAGAAGGGCATGATTATCCGCTTCGTGGTGACGGAGCGGCCCGTGATCCGCACCATCAAGTACGAAAACATCAAATCGGTCACTACCAGTGAAATTCTGGATCGCTTCAAGGAGCGCAAGGTTGGCCTTTCCGTGGAATCGCAATACGATCCAAACAAGGTACAGCGCGCGGCGGTGGTTCTGAAGGAGTATCTGGCCGAACGTGGGCGGCAGTTCGCCATTGTCGATCCGGTGGTGCGGCGGGTGCCCCCCAGTTCGCTCGAAGTGATTTTCAATGTGAATGAAGGTCCCAAGGTGAAGGTGGGCACCATCACCATCCTGGGTAATGAGGTCTTCAGTTCCAAGCAGGTGATTCGCGCGATGAAGAATTCCAAGCCGATCGGGATTCCGCATTCCATTCTTCTGGAGAGCCTGTTTGCCCGGACTTACGATTCCACAAAGTTGGAAGAAGACAAAGAACGGGTTCGGGACGCATACCAGCAAAAAGGTTACTTCACCGTCAAAGTGCTGGACCAGAAGGTTGACGTGCGTGATGTTCCCGGCGGCAAACGCACGCTTCCGTTTTTTATCCGCAGCAAACCAGGGAAGCGCGCGGATTTGACACTCCCCTTGGAAGAAGGCCACCCGTTCCGCTTGCGCAAAATCAATTACGTTGGCGTGAAGCTGTTCCGGACCCCGGAAGTGCTTTCAAAGCAGTTGTTCAAGATGGATAACGGAGATGTATTCTCGACGGCTAAGCTGCGCGAGGGCATCAAGAACCTGACCAAGCTTTATGGCGATTTCGGATACATCGATTTTGTGCCTGAGCCGGCCATCGATATCGTTCCGAACACCGATACGCTGGATTTGACCTTGACCGCGGATGAAGGCAAACAGTTCTTTGTGCGGCGCATCGATTTCACCGGTAACACCACCACGCGCGACAAAGTGATTCGCCGCGAAGTATTGCTTGACGAAGGCGATATCTATAGTTCACGGCTCTGGGACGCGAGTATTCTGCGGCTGAACCAGCTTGGTTACTTCGAAATATTGAAAGAAAACGAAAGCTATGAACTGAAGCGCAACCCTGGCTCAAATACTGTTGACATTCTGCTAAAGGTGAAGGAGAAAGGCAAGAATTCCATTGGCCTGAACGGCGGTGTGTCTGGGATCGCGGGCAGTTTCGTGGGCTTCAATTACGCCACTAACAACTTCCTGGGTCTGGGCGAAACGCTTTCCGTGGAAAGTCAGCTCGGTACACGGACACGTGAAGTGAGCTTCGGCTTTACTGAACCGCATGTGCTGGATACGCAGGTGCTGCTCGGCTTCAATGCATATATAAGGCGCTACAACTACGATCAGGCGCGTGAAAGTTCCATTCTGAGCGGCCGTGATCTGCGCCAATATTATGACGCGTTGGGTAATCAGAACCTGCTCAACTATGTCCAAAATTCGAAAGGTCTTTCACTGTCAGCCAGTTATCCGCTGCGCCGCAGCTTTGCCAGGATTGGCCTCACTTATGGTTATGACATTTCGGACCTTACCACCAAGAGCGAAGGTGCCTTTAACTACTTCCAGTACTTATATGTGAATCAGGTCTCAGGCCCGAATGCGCTACAGGGCGTGAAGACCAGCCGCATTGTTCCCTCTTACAGCTATAACTCCAAAAATCATCCCATGACGCCTACCGCGGGCAAAAGTATTTTCGCGTCGGTTGATTTTGCCGGGAGCTTTTTGGGCGGCACCGTCAACACAGTCCGACCGTCCGTTGACTTGCAGTATTACCATGTGTCGCCGAAATTCCGGAAGAATGTACTGGCGTTCCATCTACTAGGCTCCACTTACTTCGGTTATGGCGGCAAAGTCATCCCGCCGTATGCGCGCACTTACATTGGCGGTGAAAACGATGTGCGCGGGTTCGATTTCTACGGCATCAGTCCCATTGCCTTCATCCCCAGCAGCGCACCCGTGGCGGTGCTGGATGCCAATGGGAACCAGCGTTTCCAGAAGACCTTGGCGGCGGACGGGACCGCTGCGCTTCAGGCGGTCACCCAGACGATTCCGATTTATCAAATCATCACGCCGGGCGGCGATACGCAGGTGGTGGGAAACTTTGAATACCGCATTCCCATCTTTGGACCTGTGACCATGGCACCGTTCTTCGATATCGGGATGAACCGTATCCTATATCCGAATCAGCTCAGGCTCAACGATAGCCGCATCGATCAGTTGAATCGCGATTTTCCGCAAGCTGCGTTTAACAATAAGGTACAGATCGCGCCCGGGACGCAGAATGTTCGCATGTCGACCGGCCTCGAAGTCCAGGTTCTGCTGCCGATCGTGCAAGCCCCCTTTCGGGTGTATTACTCGCTCAATCCGTCCCGCGTGAATCAATTCCTACAAACGCCGATTGTGGCGGACCGCAGTTACTTCCCGAATAACGCCTCGTTTCTGAATGCCATCAGCCAGCACGGGCAGGCATTCCCGTTCTTTGAAAAGCGCGGCACGTTCCGGTTCACCATCGGGCGGACGTTTTAACATAAGCTGAGTATCGAAAGTAAACCTCAAAAACAAGAAGACTAAAGAAGAGACCCAATGAAACTGATTTCCGTAATCCTTCCGCTTGCCGGCGTGTGTGCATCGCTGGCCTTCGCTCAGACGCCCGCGGCATCCCCCACTCCGGCTCCCACCAAAATAGCCGTGATCGATATTCAGGCAGCCATCATTCAAACCAAAGATGGCCAGAAGGCCGCCGCGGACCTGAAGACCAAGTTCGGGCCCAAACAGAGTGAACTCGAAAAGAAGCAGAGCGATATTACGCAATTACAGCAGACCTTGAGTAAGGGTTCGAACACGCTGAGCGAAGAAGCGAAGCAGAAGACCATGCGCGAGATCGATGGGAAAACCACCTCGCTGAAGCGCGATTCCGAAGACGCGAATGCGGATCTGGAACAGGAACAGCAGCGCATCATGGGAGATCTGGGCGGCAAGATGATCAGCGTGCTGAATAAGTTCGCCACGGAAAATGGTTATGCCATGGTGATGGATATTTCCAGCCAGCAAACGCCGGTACTGTTCGCATCGAACACCATCGATATCACGCGCGACATCATCGCCCTGTATGACAAGATGGCGCCCACCATGACCGCTAATCCCCCGGCCCCGCGACCCGCCGGTCAGCCCGCGCCTCGCACCGCGGCACCGCGTTCCACCGCTCCGGTTAAGAAGTAAGCTTCTCTCAGGCTTCGCCGCAGGGCTGATCGCGGGTGTATTGTGGAAGCATGAGGGTCATATTGGCATTGCTTTTTGCGGGCGGTTTGCTGTCGGCGCAAGTGGGTGGCCGGGCAGCGGGCGGTGTAGTGTTCGCAAACCCCGGCGGCTATGGCAATGTGGCGTATCCCGGCACCGGAAGGCCTCAAGCTCCCGTTCCCTTTGCCAGTTCGCTGGGCGCGACAGTTGCAGGCCAGCCGCTTCCCCTTCGCAACGGAATCGGTGGCGGCGGCAGGCGCGGTTCCGTGGGGGCGTATGGCTATCCCGTGTTTATCGGCGGGGGCTATTACGATCCATCGGCCTATGCGCAGCAGCAACAACAGCCGAACATCACCATCATCAACAACCCGCCGCCCGTGATGGCACCGGTCGTGGTGATCAATCAAAATTTTGCGGCCCCGGTTCCCGAGGAGGCCCCCCTTGAGACCACGCACGTGTTCCAATCCGCCCCACGGCGTGAACTGGAGACGGCAAGCACCGATGCGAACGCGATTCCAGCGCCCCGTTACTTTTTGATCGCCTACAAAGATCATTCCGTCTATTCAGCCCTGGCGTACTGGATTGAAGATAAGACCATGCACTATGTCACTCCGCAGCAGACCCATAATCAGGCTTCACTCGATCTGATCGATATGGATTTCACGAAGAAGCTGAATCAACGGTAGATCACCTGCCAGGAACCGGTATTTGAAAAGATTAGCTGGCGTTTCCCAGAGCAGCGATTCGAACCCGAATTTATTCCACACTTTGCCCTGGTAGAGCATCACGTGAAAGAAGACCAGAATAATGGGAGCCTTTCCAGGATAGGTGTATCGATAGCGCGTAAGTTCCGTACCGATCTCGGCTTCGATTCCCAGTTCTTCTTCCAGTTCACGAACTAAAGCTTGTTCTTCGGTTTCGCCCGGTTCCAATTTGCCGCCTGGAAACTCCCATTCAAGCGGATGGTGGCCTGAGGCGGGCCGCTGAGCGATCAGGAGTTTTCCGTCGCTCCAAAGCAAGCCCGCGATCACCGTTTGCATAGACAATTGGACCATGCTGCACCCGCTGCTGATCGATCACTTTCAGAATCCACGCAACGTGGGTGAGCTGCCCTCGCCAGCGGTCACGGTTTCGGTTTCGAATCCGGTCTGCGGGGACGATCTGCGCTTATCCGTGCTGTTTGAAGACGGGCAGGTGACGGCGGTGCGCTACCGGGTGCGAGGTTGTACAGCCTCTATCGCCGCCGGCAGCGCGCTGACAGAATTGTTGTTGCGGAAACCGCCCGCGGCGATCACCGCAATCGATATAGAGGAAGGTGTAGGCGCGCTAGCTTCCGCATCGAAACACGCGGCGGTGTTGTGCCTTGACGCGTTGCGCAAACTGCCGCCAGTTTAGTTTGTAGAGCGCCAGCCCGGCGCGGTGGAAAGCTCGCGCATGGCTACATCCAGCTTAGCCGCCTGTTTGGCCGGCCACACTTCCCCGCGATTAATCGAATAGGCTTCTTCGAAGTCTTTCAACGCGCTCACCAAGTGATTGAATCTCTCCGCAAACTCACGCTTGGCGCGCGAAGTCTGTAACTTCTCGCTGCTGGCGCGCATCGTCCGGTGCGCGTTGAGCATCATTTGCGCCGCTTCGGCGGACCTGGTTGGATCCAAAGGCTGTTGGCAAAGAACCAGCAACACAACTGCTGCAAACATGATGTCCTCCCTTGTGAGTGAAGAATACATCTGTTTCAATTCGATTACAAGTGAGTTAATGCCGCGATCTTCAACCCGGCGTTATCCTGAAGGCGTCTCCCATGACCGTATACACAGAAACCGTGGTGCATCTGGCCCCGCCCGCGTTTGCCGATGCGGCTCCTTATCAGGTGGTGATTGTGACGCGGGACGACAACACGCGCGTGACCGGGCGAGTGGAAGGCGAGCACCTGCAAATTGGAGACAGCGTGGTGGAAGCCGCGGTGCGCGATGGCGTTCCGTATTTCCGCAAGGCCTGACGGCGCGCGTCAGCCCAGCTTATAAAGCTTCATCGCGTTGTCCCAGGTGACCTGTTTGAAGAGCGCCGGGGTGCACAGCTTCTTGAGCGTGGACAGAGTATCACGCCCCGTGCATACCTTGCCTACAGGCGATTGCGGCTGTCCCAGACCGTGCCCATCCTTGCAGCCGCAATCGCTGCCGAACATGAGCTTCGCGCGGTGGCGCTCCACGAACTTCGCGGAAAACTCCGGGTCGCGCTGGAGGAAGTTCCGGCCGGAGTTGGCTGAGAGGTCGCCGTAGATGTTCGGGTATTCGCTCAGCAGATGATCCGAAATGCCGCCGGGCACAATTTTCCCCGTGGGGTAATCGACGGAATCGTCCACATCGGCGCTGGTATGCGCCCACCACGAATTGGCATGCGCGATGAAAGTGGTATTTGGGTTCGTTTTTACTAATTGGGGCAGGCGCGCAATTCCGTTGTTCCAGTGGCCTTGGTTTTCCTGGAAGTGCAGCAGCACGGGAACGCGCAGTTCTGCGGCCAGGGCATAGACGCGCCGCATTTCCGGCCCGTCGCAGGCCACCGGATATTTCAGTTCGCCGAAGCCGATGGCTCCGCTTTGCACACTCGCGCGGAATAGCTTTTCGGAACCGGGCTCACGCACATCGAAATTGGCGAAACGGACAAAGCGATCGGGATGGCCATGCACATCCGCTTTGGCGCGATCCTCGGCGCCGCCACCCGGCAGCAGCACCGCGCGTGTGACGCCTGAACCATCGGCATGGCGAATCTCCTGGCCGGGTTCGCCGCCCGGATGGTAATGGATGTCCATCACGGGAGAGCCCCATTCGTTCGGTTCAGCGGAGGCAAGCGCGGGCAGAGCGAACACCGCTGTGCTTTTCAGAAATGTTCGTCGATCCATGGCCATCGCGGCCAAGTTTATCAACAAGTCTCGCAGTGTAGATTGAAGTATTCTCATGCCGCGTCTTCTTGCGCTCGCGCTATTGGCCCTAGCCGCCTTCGGGCAGCCCGCTCCTTTTTACTCGACGCTGAAATATCGCTCCATCGGCCCGAATCGAGGAGGGCGTGTGACCGCGGTTACCGGCGTCCCCACACAGCCGAACACGTTCTACATGGGCTCAACGGGCGGTGGCATTTGGAAGACAACGGATGCCGGGCATTCCTGGCACAACGTGTCCGATGGCCAGATCGCTACGGGTTCGATGGGCGCGCTCGACGTCTCGCTGTCGGACCCGAATATCATCTACGCGGGCACCGGTTCCTCGAAGATCCGCTCGAACGTGTCCATCGGCCGCGGCATTTATAAATCGACCGATGCGGGCCAGACGTGGCAGTTCATCGGCCTCCGCGATGCCGGGCAGATTGCCACCATTCGCACGCATCCCACGAATCCCGATATTGTGTTCGTGGCTGCGCAGGGCAACCCTTTCGCGCCATCGAAAGATCGCGGCGTGTATCGCTCCACGGACGGCGGTAAAACCTGGAAGAACGTGCTCTTCCTAAGCGACCTTGCGGGCGCGGCCGATCTGGAACTGCAACCGGGCAACCCGGACGTGGTCTTCGCGTGTCTGTGGCACGCCCAACGAAAGCCCTGGACGATTATCAGCGGCGCGCGCGAAGGGGGCATCTATAAATCGAGCGACGGTGGCAATACCTGGGCGAAACTGGCGGGCGGCTTACCGAATGAATTGTTCGGGCGCGCCAATGTGGCACTTTCGGCGGAGAAGCCGAATCGCGTGTATGCGCTGATTGAGGCGAAGCCCGGTTCGGGGCTCTATCGTTCAGAAGACGCGGGAGCCACTTGGGCGCTGGTAAACGGCTCCGGCGCGCTGATTACCCGGCCCTTCTATTACGACACGCTGGATGTGGACCCCAACCATGCCGACACCGTGTACGTGGGCGACGAGGGCTGGTTCAAATCGATAGACGCGGGCAAGACGTTCACGCGCGCGCCTGTGCCGCATGGCGACAATCACGACCTTTGGATCAATCCACGCAATTCCGATTACATGATTCAGGCGAACGATGGCGGTGCGAATGTTTCGCTCGATGGAGGCCGGACATGGAGTACGCAAAACAATCAGCCGACTGCCGAAATCTATCAGGTGGCGGTGGATAATCAGTTTCCGTATAAGCTTTACGGGGCGCAGCAGGACAACACCACGGTGATGATTCCGAGTGTGCCCACCGGAGATGGCCAGGAGTTTCGTGTTGGCCCCGGATGCGAAACAGGGCCGATTATTCCGGATGCGCAGGACCCGAACATCGTGTATGGCGGGTGCAAGGGTCAGTTCAGCCGTCAGAATCTGCTGACGAACAACGAGCAGCAATATTGGATCGGGGCTGAATCGTTGTACGGCAATCCGGGCAGCGCGCTGAGGTATCGCTTTCAGCGCGTATCGCCCATGGAAGTGTCGCCGCATACGCCGCACACGGCTTATTACTGTTCGCAGTATGTGCACCGTACGCGCGATGGCGGAGTGCACTGGGAGCGCATCAGTCCAGACTTGACCGCGAAGCCTGAAGGGACGCAGGGCGCCAGTGGCGAGCCCATCACGCGCGATGCCACGGGCGAGGAAGTCTACAGCACGTTGTATGCGATCCGCGAAAGCCCCGTGCAGGCCGGTGTGATCTGGGCGGGCTCGAACGATGGCCTGGTGCATGTGACGCGCGATGACGGTAAGTATTGGGCAAACGTGACGCCCAAAGGTTTGCCGCCGGGCGGGCGCGTGCAGAATATTGAGCCTTCGCCGAAGCGCGCGGGCACGGCCTACGTGGCGATCTATCGCTATCTGCTGGGAGACTTCGAGCCCTACTTGTACCGAACCGATGACTTTGGGAAGAGTTGGGCCAAGATCGTGAAGGGCATCGCGAATGATGAGCCCACGCGTGTGGTGCGTGAAGATCCGCAACGCGCGGGACTGCTTTATGCGGGCACCGAATTCGGGATGTACATTTCCTTCAACAATGGCGATGCCTGGCAGCCGTTTCAATTGAATCTGCCACGCACGCCGGTGACGGATATCCGCGTGGCGCACAAAGATCTGATTCTTTCCACGCAGGGCCGCGGGTTTTACATCCTGGACAATCTGACGCCTTTGCACCGGGTGGAACCTCTGGCACCGGTTACTCTCTTTGCGCCGCGAACGGGTGTGCGTGTACCGGGACGCACGCGGACTACCGGCGCGCAGATCGATTACTATCTGGCGGATTCCGCGGGTGACCTCAAGCTGGAAATTTTAGATCAAGGCGGCAACCTGGTTCGCGCTTTCACTACAGCTACTCCCGCCAGACCGGAAGCCGCGCCTGCAGCCGCCTCCGATGATGATGACGAAGGTAGCTCCCGGCCGCGCACTCCGCCCGCACGCCTCGACAATAGTGCCGGGCTCCATCGCTTTGCGTGGGACCTGCGCTATCCCGGGCCATGGCCTTCGCTGCTGAATGGGCCGGTAACTGTACCCGGCAATTATTCCGTCCGTCTGACAGCGGGTGGCAAAACGCTGACCCGGCCGCTCACCATTATGGAAGATCCGCGCGTGTCAGCAGACGGCGTGACTACAGCCGATCTACAGCAGCAGTTCGAACACAACATGAAGGTGCGAGACTTGGTGAGCGACACGAACCGCCTGGTAGCAAAGGCCAAGGCGGACCGCAACAGCGCTCTGCTGGACAAGCTGGTCACTCCACCTATTCGCTACAGCCAGCCGGCCTTCCAGACACAGGTGCGGTATCTCTACACAGTCACCAACGCGGCAGATCAGAAGCCCGGCGAAGATGTGGCCGCCCGGTATCGAGAGCTTTTAGCTCAATACAATGGACTCGCGAGGTAAAACTAGCGCGTGCTGACAATCTGCGTTGGTGCCGCCAGCGAAATGCCTTCGGCCAGCAGCCGCTTGTAAAGACGCTTGCGCAGTTCACTCTGCACACCGAACTGGCTCACGAATTCGGCGACGTTGTAGTTTACGGTAAGCACCAGCGCGGCATCAGTGAAGCCGGGAATCCAGGTGACGGTGATGGGGTCTTCTGCAATCAGGCCTGCCACATCGTGCGCGGCGGCAGTGGTCTCTGCCAGCACCAGTTGCTCCACGCGTTCCGCATCAGCATCGTACGCAATGCGCACCGTCACGCTGCTGCCCATCTTCTTCTCGGGCAGATTGTAATTGGTGACATTCGCCTGGCCCAGCTTGCTGTTCGGCACGAAGATCAGATTGTTGCCCAGGGCGCGCAACGTGGTGCTGCGCCAGGTGATGTCGACTACGTAGCCCTCTTCGCCGCTATTCAGTTTGATGTAATCGCCCAGCCGGATCTGCCCGGCCACGCTGATATAGAAGCCGGCGAACAGATTCGCCATGGTGTCCTGCAAAGCCAGCGCTACCGCCAAGCCTCCCACACCCAGAGCCGTCAAGAGAGGCCGGATATCGACGCCGATGTGGTTCAGCAGGATCATGATGCCGAGCGTATAGACCGCAATCTGCGCCAAGTTCCGGCTGAGCGTGGCGGAGGCGGCGGCCTGCCCAGAAACGTGAGTGCCATACAGGCGCACAATGTTCCCGGCGAGTTTGGCCGCAATGATGGTGAGCGACGCGATCCAAAGCGCCAACAGCGCCACATCAAGGCGATGGACGTATTGAGGTGGCACCTCCGAACTGCGGCCAGCCAGGTCCGCGCCCAGAATGACCGACCAGATCAGGATGGGTCCGCGCAGGGCGTCCGCAATCACTTCGCCCACGCGATGATTCCCGGCGGCGGCCCAACGACGGATGCCCGAAGTCATCAGGCGGCGCAGCACAATTCCGGCACTCATGCACAAAATGAAGACGCCGAGCGGCACCAGCCATTGCCACCACTCGTGCCTCACAAACGTCTCCATATGCCGCATCATTAAATTCTAAGTGCACGCTGGAGATTTTAAGTGCACGCCGGCGGCGTTCCCCGCGTCAAACCCATTTGAGAGGAGAACTGCGTTTAATCGCCCTGGCTTGTTGCGCGGTGGCCGCTTGCGGCTCAGAAGCATCGCGTTACGCGCGCGCCGCGGGAAAGGCCGAACGCAAGGGTGAAGTCTCGCAAGCGTTCCTGCTGTACTCCAGCGCTTCCGCCGCGCAACCCGGGAACCAGCGGTATCGGGCCAAGGCGGCCAGCCTGCAAACGCGCGCCATGATCTCTTCGGGCGTGGAGCCCTCGCTCCCGAAAGATCCCGCCGATTCCGACGTGCTCATCGAGCCTGAACAATATTTCGACAGCCTGACGGCTCGCGATTTTTCCGCCATGCGGCAGCCGCAACCGGTGCCGGAACTGAAAGCTCGCGCCGGGCGGTTCGATTTGAATCTGCAGGGCGATTGGAAAAGTCTGTGGGCGCAAACAGCCCGTCTTTACGGGCTGGACGTTGTCTTCGATGGCGAATTCGATAACGGCCGGCCTTTGAATTTTCAGCTTGAGCAGGCCGATTACCGGGAGGCACTGCACTCGCTCGAAGCCGCCACCGCCGCCTTTGTGACGCCGATTTCGCCCACGCTGTTTATGGTGGCCCATGACACCCTGGCCAAGCGCGCGGATCTGGAGCAGACCACCACCTTGAGCATTCCCGTTCCGCAGGCGGTCACCACGCAGGAATTGATGGAACTGGCGCAGGCCGTGCGGCAAACGCTGGACATTCAAAAGCTGTCCTGGGATTCGAAGACCAACACGATCGTGATCCGCGACCGTGTCTCGCGAGCCTTGCCCGCGCAGGCGCTGCTTGAAAGCCTGCTGAATTACCGGCCGCAGGTGATGGTGGAGCTGCAGCTTATTGAAATTCGCAAGAGCGACATCATCAACTTCGGCATCAATCTGCCGAACATGATCAACGTTGCCTTCACGGGCTTCGCAACGAGCACCGCCGGAGCGGTTGCGGGCTCCCTGCCTTCGAACGTCAACAATCCGTTCCCTTACGGATCGCAATCCTACCAGTATCTGGTGGAAGCTTCCGCGGCCGGAGTCGGCATTTTGAAGAACGCTTACCGGGGCCTGTTTCCGAACAGCCTTTCGCTGTTCAGCCTCTCCGTGAACCAAGCGCAGGCTCTGGTGAATTTTTCAGACAGCCGCTCCCGCACCATGTTGAAGACCGACTTGCGAGCCAGCGACGCGCAACCCTCCACGTTTCATCTGGGCGACCGCTACCCCATTGTCACCAGTTCTTATTCGGCCGGAACAGCAGTGCAAACCGGGTTCACGCCGGTGCCCTCGTTCACGTTCGAAGATCTGGGAATCACTCTGAAAATCACGCCGCATGTTCATGGCATTGAGGAAGTCTCGCTCGAACTGGAGAGCGAGTTCAAGATATTGACCGGGCAGGTGGTGAACGGCAACCCGCTCATATTCAATCGCAAGTTGAACGCCAGCGTCCGGTTGCGTGACGATGAGTGGGCGCTTGTTGGCGGCCTGGTCTCGCGCACGGATTCGAAAGAGACTACAGGCACGGCGGGCTTCTCCCAAATCCCCTGGTTGGGCCATCTGTTCAAGAAGCACACGCGCCAGCAGGATGAGGCGCAAATCCTGATTCTGATGAAGCCGCGCCTGTTGAATCTGCCGGGCGCGGAAACGCTGACACGCGCGGTCCGCGTGGGGTCGGAAACACATCCGTTTATTCCGCTTTGACGCCGTGTTACAGTGGCCGGATTGCGTTCGCCTAGCATCATTCCACTTTTGCCCCTCGTAGCTTTCGCCGCTCTGGCCCAGCAGGCTCCTCCGGCGCGCGCCCCGGTACAGACCGCCTCGCCGCAGTCATCGAACGATGAAGTCTTGAAGCAGATCGATGACGTGATGTGGCATCTGAAGCTTCAGGATGTCGCCGCAGTGGATAAGTTTGCCTATACCAGCCTGCCGCCCGCGGGTGAGCCGAACCCGACAGCACAGGGCGCGGGCAATCCCATGATTGTTTACGCCTACAGCTTCATCCCAAAGAATCTGGATCGCGCCAAGCAGCATCCGCTTCTTGTGTATGTGCATGGCGGCGTTCACAGCAGTTTTCTAAGCGGCGGTGAAAGCAATGGAGCGCATATCGTGCGCGAATTGATCGAGCAGGGCTACACCGTGGTTGCTCCGGATTATCGCGGCAGCACCGGCTATGGCTCCAGCTACTATCGCGCCATCGATTACGGCGGCCGTGAGAACGATGACGCCTTCGCCGCGCGGGAATGGATGTTGGAGACCTATAAGTTTCTCGATTCGAAGCGCGTCGGCATCATTGGCTGGAGCCACGGTGGCATGATCACGCTGATGAACATTTTTGAGCACCCGGCCGGGTTCGCATGTGCCTACGCGGGCGTGCCGGTGAGCGACCTGGTGGCGCGCATGGGCTACAAGACCGATAGCTACCGGCGCATTTTCTCGGAAAGTTTCGGCAAGGACGCGAACGACAACGTGACGGAATACTTGCGCCGCTCGCCATACACGCATGCCGCGAAACTGGCGACACCGCTGCTGATTCACTCGAACACCAATGACGAAGATGTGAACGTGCTGGAAGTGCGCCACCTGATCGCGGCCCTGAAGGCCGAAGGCAAACAGTTCGAATCGAAAATTTACGAGGCGGCACCAGGGGGGCACCACTTCAACCGGATCGATACGAAGCTGGCGCGTGAATCGCGTGGGGAAATTTACGCCTTCCTGCGCCGGTATCTGAAACCATAGCGCCGATGCCGGAACCGTGGCTTCGCGAAACCGAACTGCCCTGCCACGCCGCGGTGGCCGCTGTGATTTTCGCTCTCGATCAGGCCGAAGAAGACTTGGCTCGCATTGCACCGCCGCCCTCCGCCGATTTTCATCTCCGCCATATTGCGGGCAGCCTGGACCGGCTCACTACGTATCTTGAAAATTGCCAGCTTTCTGAGGCGCAGCTTGCCGTTCTTCACACGGAAGAGAAAGGCTCGGGCGAAAGCAGGGAACAGTTGCTGGCCGCATGCCGGCAGGCGTTTGAGCACACCCGCAAGGTCTTGCTAAAAGTGCCCGCTGGCCAGTTCGAAGAAAGCCGTTTCATCGGACGCCAGCGCATCCGGACCACCGCAATCGGCCTGATGATCCACATCGCGGAACATACGCAACGCCACATCGGCCAGATCATTGCGTATTCCCGCGCGGCTTCAGTCGCGTAGGCTGAGAACAGACTATGTCTCGCATGCTGGAAGAAATACGGCAGCAGCCGGAAGCACTGGCTCGCACGCTGCAGGAGGAATGGAGCGGCATTCAAACCCTGAAAGCGCTGCTGACGCGCAACCGGCCGCGCTTGATTGTGCTGGCCGCGCGGGGCACGTCGGACAACGCCGCGCAATTCGGGCGCTACCTGCTGGAGATTGCGACGGGCATTCCGGTTTCACTGGCCGCGCCTTCCATCGCTACCCTGTATGAAGCGCGGCTCGATTACCGTGACGCGTTGGTGGTCGCCATTTCGCAATCCGGCGAATCCACAGATACCAACGTTGTACTGGAGCGCGCCCGCGAAGCAGGAGCCATGACCGTTGGCATCACGAACGAAGCAGGCAGCACTCTCGCGGGCTTGGCGGGGCACGTGATCCTGGTGCGCGCGGGCAGGGAGCAAAGCGTCGCGGCCACAAAGACTTACACCGGCCAGATCATGGCGCTGTATCTGCTTGCCTATGCCTTGGGGGTCGATCTGAAACAGGCGGATCTGGAGCGCATCCCCGCGTGGGCCGCCGCCGCGCTCACGCTTGAACCCACCATCGCGAAGCTTGCGCCGCGCTTCCGCTTTATGGAGCAAGCCGTGGTGGTGGGGCGTGGCTTGAACTATTCGAACGCGTTCGAGTTCGCGCTGAAAATGATGGAGACCTGTTACGTTGTGGCGGAGCGATTTTCGTCAGCCGATTTTCTGCACGGTCCCATCGCGCTGGTAGAGAGAGGCTTCCCGCTGTTCCTGTTCGCGCCCTCCGGCGTGACCTGGCCCACCATGGCGGAGATGCTGGCGAAACTGAAAACCCTGCGCGCCGAAACTCTGGTGATCACCGACGAACTGAATGCGGATGCGGCCGGGCGCGCCACCTGCGAAGTGCTCATCCCCGCACGCATCCCCGAACTCTTCACGCCGATTCCATACATTATTCCGGCACAACTTTTCGCGGCCCGGTTAGCAGCAGAGAAGGGTTTCGATCCAGACCAGCCCCGCACCCTCAGCAAAATTACGCAGACTTTATAGGTCTACAGTTTCGCGCGCGGAACCTTCCTTACGAAACGCCGCGAGCACTTGCGGCAGCGATACGGCCCAAGGTTGAAAAAGCGGATGAGCATATCGAAGACTCCGCTGGGCCAGGATTTTCGCGTGTCGTGCGAGCCGCAGCTTGGGCATACATGCGTGGCGGCTTGAGGTGTCCAGACATTTGTTTCAGGCATGCCGTAAGTTTCTTCATTCTACAATGGTGACAGTGCCCGCAAAGACGTTTTATATCGAGACGTTCGGCTGCCAGATGAACGCTCACGACTCCGAAAAGGTAGTCGGCACGCTCCTGAAACAGGGGTTTGCGCAAGTGGCAACGCCGGACGAAGCATCTCACCTGTTCTACAACACCTGCAGCATTCGCGATAAAGCGGAGCAGAAAGTATTTCATCGCCTGGACACATTTAAGCGGTCGGCAAAGGGCAAGACTATTGCGGTGCTGGGGTGCGTCGCGCAGCAGGAAGGTGAGAAAATTTTTGCGCGAGCGCCGCATGTCAGCTTGGTGGCGGGGTCGGCCAGCTATGCGCGTCTGCCGGAAATGCTGATCCAGTTGGAGGCGGGGAACAAGCGAGTATCGGGCTTGGCATTCGATCGCGATGAGGCGTTCGAGACGCCCTATACGCGCCGCGACAATCCACATCGCGCGTTTCTGACCATCATTGAAGGTTGCGATAAGAGCTGCTCGTATTGCGTGGTGCCATTCACAAGAGGGCCGGAGCGCAGCCGCACCGCCGCCAACGTGATGGAAGAGGCGCGCCGGCTGGCGGCGGAAGGCTATACCGAAATTACGCTGCTCGGTCAGAACGTGAACAGCTATCGCGACCCTTCGCCTGAAGGGTGGGATTTCGCGACGCTGCTTGCCCGCGTGGGTGAAGTTCCCGGTCTGCGGCGTGTTCGCTTCACCACATCGCACCCGCGTGATTTCGTGAAGCCCATCGTGGAAGCCATCGAGGCTGACGAGACGCTTTGCAACCATATACACTTGCCCGTGCAATCGGGCTCCTCGCGCATTCTGCATGCCATGCAGCGCCTGTATACGCGTGACGAATACATGCGCCGCATCGATTGGATGAAGCAATCGCGTAGGCCTCTGGCCATCACCACGGATATCATCGTGGGCTTTCCAGGAGAGACCGAAGCGGAATTCGAAGAGACTATGAAACTTCTGGATGAAGTACAGTTTGACGCCATCTTCGGCTTCAAATATTCGCAGCGACCGAACACGGCCGCTCTGGCGATTCAAGACAAAGTGCCCGAAGACGAGATCACTCGCCGTCTTTCCGCCGTGCTGGAAAAGCAGCGCGCCATTCAGTTGCGGAAGCATGGAGAGATGATCGGAGCCACCGAAGAAGTGTTGATCGAAGGGCGCAATCACGCCACACAGCAGTGGATTGGCCGCACGGCGCAGAATCGCACGTTGAACTTTACGCACCCTTCGGACAACTCGGCGCTCCTCGGAAGTTATATGCCCGTGCGGATCACGCGCGCAGGCCCCAACTCTCTGGCGGGTGAAGCATGTTTGAACTGAAACGAATGCGTAACATAAGTGGTGTAATGAAACAAAAGGAACCCACCGTGGAAGTCGAGATGAAAATTCGCGGGTTGATGATGGACCCGGGTACCAATATGCCGATCGTGATCTTGAAAGATGTCGCGGGCAATACTGTACTGCCCATCTGGGTCGGCATCTACGAAGCGAATGCGATCGCGCTTGAGATTGAGAAAGTTTCCACGCCGCGTCCCATGACGCACGATTTGTTGAAGAGCGTTCTTGTGGGGCTGCATGCGGGCATTCAGAAGGTTGTGGTCAGCGAACTGAAAGAAGATACTTTCTATGCGCAGATCTGGCTAGAGCGCGGTGGCGAACTGATCTCCGTGGATAGCCGTCCCAGTGATGCCCTGGCTCTGGCGCTGCGCCTCGATTGCCCCATTTTCGTCGATGATTCCGTCTTGAAATCTTCGAAGCTGACCGCTTCCGTGAGCGACAAAGTGAACACCGAAGAACTCCGGCGCTGGCTGGAGGGCTTGAATGATGAGGACATGGGCCGCTATAAGATGTAGATGCGCCTGAGCACCCTTGCTCTCTTTTTCACCCTTTCCAGTTACGCCGCCACACCGTTTACTCTTGAACAAATACTGAGTTCCGCCTTCCCTTCGGAACTCACGGCATCTCCCGCGAACGGCAAGCTGGCATGGGCCGCGGATGAGAAGGGCGTTCGCAATTTATGGGTCGCGGAACCGCCTGAATACCGGGGCCGCCAACTTACCAACTTCACGGAAGACGACGGTCTGGAGATTACAGGCGTCGAGTGGAATGCTGATGCCTCTGCCGTAGTGTTTGTGCGCGGCGAAGGCGTGAACCGCGCCGGTGAATTTCCGAATCCGCGCTCCACACCGGCCGGCGTAAAGCAGACCATCTGGATCGCGCCGCTGAATGGCGCGCCGAAGCAAATCGCGGAAGGCTCTGCGCCAGCCGTTTCGCCGGATGGCAAGACGGTCGCGTATATCTCACGTACTAGCGAGGTGTGGACTGCGTGGCTTGGAGCCGCACCCGCCCCGGCAATTCTGATCCACGCGCGCGGCACCGCGCAACTGTTGCAGTGGTCCCCCGATGGCCGCTGGCTCGCGTTCATCAGCAACCGGCGCGACCATGGCTTCGTTTCGCTATACAACGTAGCGGACAAGACCCTGACCTTTCCCGACGCCTCGGTAGACCACGATACGCACCCGGTCTGGGCACCGGACAGCGGTTCGCTCGCGTATATCCGCATCCCGGTGTTCACGCGCGAATTTGCGTTCGGCCCTGTGCGGACAGCGGAGCCCTGGTCCATTCGCGTTTGCGATGTGGCAATCGGAAAGGCTCGCGAGATATGGCGCGCGGCGGAAGGTCCAGGCAGCGCCTTCCATGAGATGGTGGCGAAGACGCAACTGCTCTTTAGCGCGCAGGGCCGCATTGTGTTTCCCTGGGAACGCGAAGGCTACCAGCACCTGTATTCCGTGGATGCGCGAGGCGGCCAGGCGCTTGCGCTCACGCGCGGCCAGTTCGAAGTGGAGCATGTGGCGCTCAGCCCGGATGGACGCGATGTGGTCTTCTCTTCGAACCAGGGCGATACGGAACGCCGCCACCTCTGGCGCGTGCGGGCCGATGGCGGACAGCCTGCCGAACTGACCAAGGGCGATGAAATCGAATGGTCACCCGTGATGACCGGCGACGGTAAATCGCTCGCCTACCTGCATTCCAGCGCCACTCAACCGGCGCGCCCCGCCATCCGCATCGGAAGCGCGACGCATGACCTGCAGCCGCTGCCCTCGGCGTTCCCGACCAGTTTAACCGTGCCCCAGCCTGTGACCTTTACCGCCACCGACGGCATGCCGATTCATGCACAGCTATTTCTTCCGCCGAAGAGCGCGGCCGGCACCAGACATCCCGCAGTAATTTTCTTTCATGGCGGTTCGCGCCGCCAGATGCTGCTCGGCTGGCACTACATGTTTTACTACCACCAGGCTTACGCCTTCAATCAATATCTGGCCAGCAAAGGCTATGTTGTGCTCTCCGTGAACTATCGCAGCGGCATCGGCTACGGGCTCGATTTCCGCGAGGCAAAAGATTACGGCGCCGCCGGCGCGAGTGAGTATAACGATGTCGCCGGAGCGGGTCTTTACATGCGCGGCCGTACCGACGTGGATTCGCGCCGCATCGGTCTCTGGGGCGGTTCCTACGGGGGTTACCTGACGGCGCTTGGCCTGGCGCGCGCGTCAGACATTTTCGCAGCCGGCGTGGATCTGCATGGCGTCCACGATTGGAACAGTGAGATTCAGGTCTTCGCGGCGGGTTACGATCCCGAAAAGCAGCGCGACGCCGCGCGGATCGCCCTCGCTTCGTCACCGATGAATTTTGTCGATAGCTGGAAATCGCCCGTGCTGCTGATTCATGGGGATGACGATCGCAACGTGAACTTCAGCCAGACGGTGATGCTGGTGGAGGCGCTACGCAAGCGCAAGGTGGATTTCGAACAACTGATCTTCCCCGATGAGATCCACGATTTCCTGCTGCACCGCAACTGGCTGCGCGCGTACCATGCAGCCGATGACTTCTTCAGTGAGCGACTCTCCGTTCCCGCCGCGCCGCGTAAAACACCTTGAAACAAGCCAGGCAGTGGTACGGAACGCGGCCCAGCAACTTCCAGAAGAGCGCGACTAAACTCTTCACGACAATACGCCGCCAGTTGGACGCATCGCAGTATGGGCACCGGAGTGGCTCTTCGTCTAGCATGCGGCAAGCAACACCGTATCATGACCACCGCTTACTTCGGTAATAGCTAAAATTGGACAATCGTGATTTCCTCTGTTGACGAAGACTTGATTTACCTGAAGAAAGGAATGGCGGAGCTGATCCGCGAAGAGGACTTGCGCGAACGGTTGCTGGTGGCGCGCCGCGAAGGCCGCCCCCTGCGAGTAAAAGCCGGCTTCGATCCCACCGCGCCCGATCTGCATTTGGGCCACACCGTGCTGCTTCGCAAGATGAAGCACTTTCAGGATCTGGGGCACACCGTCATCTTCCTGGTGGGCGATTCCACCGCGATGATTGGGGACCCATCCGGCCGCAACGTGACCAGGCCGCCGCTTACTTCAGAGGAAATTCAAGCCAACACGGAAACTTACAAAGCGCAGGTGTTCAAAATTCTGGACCCCGTCAAGACGGAGGTGCGCTTCAACAGTGAGTGGCTCGGCAAGATGGGCTTCGAGGATATTGTGCGGCTGTGTTCGAAGTACACAGTGGCGCGCATTCTGGAGCGCGATGAGTTTGCGAAGCGCTACGCTGGCAACGTTCCCATCTCCGTGCACGAACTGCTCTACCCATTAGTGCAAGGCTACGATTCCGTCGCGCTGCGCTGCGATGTGGAGATGGGAGGCACAGACCAGAAGTTCAACCTGCTGGTGGGGCGCGAACTGCAAAAAGACTTTGGCCAGCCCTCGCAGATTGTGGCCACCATGCCACTGCTGGAAGGGCTGGACGGCGAGAAGAAAATGTCGAAGTCGCTGGGGAATTACATCGGCATTGCGGAAGAGCCCGGGGTGATGTTTCGCAAAACGATGCAAATTAGCGACGAGTTGATGTGGCGCTATTACGAGTTGCTAACGGACAAAAGCATGGCGGAAATTCAGGCCTTGAAGTCTACGCATCCCATGGATGCGAAGAAAGATCTGGCCCGCATCATCGTCACGGATTTCCATTCGGCTGAAGCCGCGGGCGAAGCCGATAGGCAGTTCTCCAGCGTAGTGCAGAACAAGCAGGTGCCCGACATGATGGAGACGTTCGTTCTGCCCGAACCGATGCGCCTGGATAAAGTACTGGTCGCCAGCGGGCTCGCGGCTTCCATGGCTGACGCGGTGCGGAAGCTGAAAAGCAACGCGGTGGAAGTAAACGGTGCCAAGCAGTCCGACCAATTCCTGGTATTAGAGGGCGCTCACATTTTAAAAGTCGGCAAGAACTGGCGGCGCACCATGTAACACTGGTAGTTTCCCCCTGAATGCGAAAATTATATACCTGGAAGCTGAGATCGCGTGAACTCCGCCTGGGTGACCGCACCCTGATAGTCGCGGTATTGAACTTAACGCCCGATTCTTTTACCGACGACGGCATTTACGATAACCCCGAATTGGCGGTGGCGCGCGCGATTGAACTGGAAGCTCTGGGTGCCGATATTCTGGACATCGGCGCTGAATCCACCAAGCCTGGCAGCGCTCGAATTTCCGCGGCGGAAGAATTGCGCCGGCTAATTCCCGTTCTCAAACGCCTGAAAGATCAGCTCAGCATTCCCATTTCCGTGGATACTTACAAGGCCGAAGTAGCCACGCTGGCCCTTGAGCACGGGGCTGAAATCATTAACGATCCGAGCGGCTTTACGTTCGACCCGCTACTGGCGAAAGTGGTGGTGGAGAACGACGCCGGCTTGATTCTGAATCATATGCGGGGCACGCCGGAAACATGGGCGAAGATGCCACCGCTTCCCGATGTGATGGGCGCGGTGATGAAAGATCTGGACGCTAGCGCGAACCGGGCCCGCCGTTCCGGCGTGGATAAGAATCGCATCGTGCTCGATCCGGGCCTGGGCTTTGGAAAGCGCAGGGAGCAGAATTCAGAGATCATCGCACGCCTGGGTGAATTGGCAAAGCTGGAGTATCCGATTCTGACCGGCCCTTCGCGGAAGTCGTTTCTTACGCAGGGCACGGAAGAGGAAACCATTTATGCGACGGCGGCGGCTGTTGCGGCGTCCGTGCTGTGTGGGGCTCACTTGGTGCGAGTGCACGATGTCGCAGCCATTCGCGCCGTCATCGCGGTTGCCGATGAGATTGCCAAGGCTGAGCGCGCCCCGGATGAAGAACCGGCCAAACGTCCCGTGGGCCGCAGAGCGGTATCGCCCGAAACGCCCGCAACGGAGCGGCCTGCGCCCACACGGCCTCCGCTGTTGAAGAAGTTTGCTCCGCCTCCCCAAGAGATCGCCGAAGTGGATCCGGTGGTGGATGAAACCGGGGAAGAAGCCGCGCCACCAGCGCGTCGAGCGCCTTACGAACGTAGCGGCGAGCGCCCGTTTACTCCGCGCAGGTCAGGGCCTCCGTCAGAGCGCGGCGACCGGCCATATGCCGCGCGGCCCTACACAAAGCGTTCCGGCCCACCTTCCGACGGCGGCGATAGACCTTTCAAACCACGTTCAGGCCCACCGTCCGATCGGGGAGACAGGCCCTTCGCACCCCGACGCGCCGGTCCACCTTCCGACCGTGGAGACAGGCCTTTCAAACCGCGCTCCGGCCCACCTTCCGACCGCAGCGACAGGCCATTCAAGCCACGCTCCGGCCCGCCATCTGACCGTGGTGACCGGCCTTTCAAACCGCGCTCCGGCCCACCCTCCGACCGCGGCGACCGGCCGTTCAAGCCGCGCTCCGGCCCACCTTCCGACCGTGGTGACAGGCCTTTCAAACCACGCTCCGGTCCACCGTCTGACCGTGGTGACAGGCCTTTCAAACCGCGCTCCGGCCCACCGTCCGATCGCGGTGCCAGGCCTTTTAAGCCGCGCTCAGGCCCACCTTCCGGCGGCGCGGGCGGTCCACGAAAGTTCGGGCCTCCACGCAAGGGTGCCGGCCCGCGTAAGGATTATCCATCGCGCGGCCCGAAGCGCGATTCCTAATCGCGATAGCGGATATCGATAATTTGCTTCCCGTAAATCGGGCTCACCCACTGCTCGAAGATCGCGTCGGTCCCCTTTAGACCGCGCACCACCAGAGCGCGCAATTCATCCGGCGTGTAAGCGCGCCGGATCGATTGCAAACCGTCGCGGAAGACCACCGGGTCAAGCAGCGGCCTCATGAAAATGGAGAACAGCGCAATCGGCAACCGGTGTCTCACCAAGTCAACAATTACAAACCGCTTCGAGGAGCGGCCCACATTTTTCACCAGAGCCACCACCTCCTCCTCGGTTAAATGGTGAATGGTCAGCACGCTCACCGCCGCATCGCTGGGGGGCAGCGGCATGGAAGTTGCGTCCCCCGCGATGATGTTCACTCCCCATGGGTTGTTGGGGCACGCATACAGGTCCACACCCGTCACTTCGGCACCGAAAGCATCGCGCACATCCGCGAGCAATGCTCCGTCGCCGCACCCGATATCCATCACTCGGGCCGGCGGATTGCAGCGAAGCCGTTCGATGATCATCTTATTGTTCCCGAGCAGCCGGTTCAACCGCGCCAGTTCCGCGTGAAAATCTTGGCGCAAGTCGCGCGCGAATTCCGGGTTGTCCATCAATTCCGGTGTAAGTGACCGTATCATTCTGTTTGAGTAGACTCTAATGATGCCATTCGCTGAAGGCCACAGCCTCGGACACTACGAGATACGGTCGGCGGAGGAGGGCACCTTCGCGGGTGAAGTGTACCGGGCGCGCCATGTGGAAAGCGGCCGCGACGTGTACCTGCGGGTACTCACTCACACTTGCCTCTGCCTTGACGAAGAGTTGGCGGGAATCACAGAGCAGCTGCGTCCTGCTTTCGCGCTACTTCATCCCCACATACTGCCCCTGCTCGAAATCGGATGTTCCGGGAATACGCTCTTCGCCATTAGCGAATATCAGGAAGGCGAAACGCTACGGCGCAAACTGCATCGCGCGCGCCTGCCGCGGGAACGCGCATCGGATTTCGCCATCCAGATTGCGCGCGGCCTGATCGGGCTGCACCAAGCGGGCTTGCTCCATGGCGATCTGAAGCCGGAACATATCCTGATCACGAAAGATGGCGTGATACGCCTGATGGACAGCGGCCTGGCTGCTCTGAGCTATGAAGAAATTCCGGCCCAGCCATCCGGGGCCGTCCCTCTTCTGATTGCCGATTACGCCTCGCCGGAGCAGGTTCGGGGGGAGAGCGAAACCTGGGCTTCAGACCTGTTCAGTTGGGGCGTGATTCTGCATGAAATGCTCTCCGGTACGCGGCCGTTTCTGCGGCCCACGTTGGCCGCCACAACACGCGCCATTTTGACCGAAGAGATACCTGATCTGCGATCGCCGGCCCTTGATCGCATCATCCGGCAAGCCACTCGCAAGAAGCCGGGCGACCGCTTCGATTCCGCGCGCGATCTCGCATTCGCCATGGAATCTTTCGGCAGCCTCACGACGCCCGCGAGCAAAGGTCGGAAGACAGTTCGCGAACGGCGAACCGTGCCTTTCCTGATCGCGCTGATCATGCTGGCGTTGGGCCTGGTCTTGGGCGCGATCATTGCCCGCCAATATTTGCGGCCCACTGTCGCGACGCAGCTATCCTTCCGGCCTCTTACCTTCTCCGGACACGATTCATCGCCCGCCGGCGCTCCGGACGGCAGTACCATTGTGTTCGTTTCGAACCGCGATGGAGCCGAGCGCATCTGGACCGCGCGCCTCGATCGGCAGGATGAAAAGCATCTTACCGCCGGGCCCGATCATGCGCCGCGTGTCTCTCCAGACGGCCGCTCCATCTTGTTCATTCGCACCGAAGGTTCGCATGAGAACCTATACTCCATTCCGTTCGCGGGCGGCAAGGCGGTGAAGTTGCTCGAAAACGTGCAAGGCGCGGATTGGTCGCCGCATTCCGACAACATCGCGTGGCTGCGAGTTGCCACCGAAACGCGGGGGCCGTCCACCACTCTGGGGACAGTTGCCGCAAACGGCACCGGTGCCGACGAATTGACGCGCGTAGCTGGGCAGGTTCTGCAAGACCCGCGATGGTCACCGGATGGGAAGTACTTGGCCGCTTCCATGGCGAATAACATCTTCGTGATTCGGACCAATGCTTCCGGCCAGCAGCGCATCCTTGCGCCGCCACCCACG
>JBBROT010000004.1:0-23545 GCA_038229155.1 Bryobacterales bacterium
ATGGCCAGCGTGGGGAGCGGAACGGCTTGCCTGCGGGAACGGTGCAATCCGCGCCCGGAGCGTACCTGTTCCAGATCCACTTCAATTTTCTTGATGCGCTTTGAGATGCGCCGGCGGTCTGTCTCCAGTTTCGTTTCGCCCGGCCCGCGCGTACCGATTCCGCCGCCCAGTCGCGAAAGCGAAACGCCCTGCCCGCTGAGCCGGGGCAGCATGTAACTAAGCTGCGCCAATTCCACTTGCAGCCTGCCTTCCCGCGTGCGCGCCCGGCTGGCGAAGATGTCCAGAATCAGTTGGGTGCGGTCAATTACTTTCCGGTCCAGTTCCTTTTCCAGATTGCGCTGCTGTGTGGGTGTCAGATCGTGATCGAAGAGAATGACGTCGGCATCGCATGCCTCCGCTTCCGCCTTGAGTTCCGCCATCTTGCCTGTCCCGATCAGTGTGGAAGCTATGGGCGAATCGCGCGATTGCACCAGCACGCTAACAACGGCAGCGCCGGCGGTGGCGGCAAGCTCACGCAACTCCGCCAGACTGTCTTCCGTGGTGGTGGAACTGGAACGATTCTTATGGCTCTTATGATCGAAGCCAACCAGAATTGCTTTTTCGTGCGGTGTTTGTGGCGGAAGCGCGGTGTTGCCCTCTACTGCCTATTCTGGACCCGATTGCGGTTCGGCGGACGGGCCCGGCATGCTGGCACCGGCGGACGCGCCCACAGCGGAGGTATGCGCCATGGCCGCAACATGCGCGGGACGCTGCGTGACGACGGTGGAGATGGCGTGTTTGAAGATCAACTGTTCCTGATTGTTGGTTTCCATCACCAGAGAATACTTATCGAAGCTCTTGATGCGCCCGGAGAGCTTTACCCCACTCAACAGATAGATTGTCACGACGCCTTTCTCCTTGCGGGCGTTGTTGAGAAAACTATCTTGAATATTTTGGGCTGGCTTGTCCATAACTTAATCCGCAGTGGCAAACTGCGCGTGTATCTGGTAATCATACACCCAATGTTGATGTTTTACAGGATTGCCGGAGAGGATCGAAAATGAGTACGCTAAACAGATTTGTCCGGTTTCGCCGGGGCGGCGGAACCGCCTACGGCCTATGCGGAGACGCCCCGGACGATAACTGTCAGATTCAGGAACTGCAAGGCGGATTGTTCGATGCTATCCACCCCACCGGTCAAGTTCACTTACTCAAAGAGACAGAACTACTGACGCCTTGTGAGCCCAAGAACATCTTCGCGGTGGGCTTGAATTACAGGAGCCATTTGGGGGATCGAAAAGTACCAGAAAACCCGGAAATCTTTCTGAAGCCGGTTTCTTCGCTGCAGAATCCGGGAGGCCCAATCCGCACGCCGCGCGATTCCCAGGATATGCACTTCGAAGGTGAGTTAGTGGCCGTAATCGGGTCAGGCAACACAGTGTTCGGCGTCACCTGCGGGAACGACGTAAGCGACCGTAACTGGCAGCGCGGCCCCGCCAAAGATCTGCAATGGTGGCGGGCAAAAGGTTGCGACACGTTTGCGCCGCTGGGTCCCGCGATCGTAACCGGTCTCGATTACGGCAACCTGCTGTTGCGAACGCGTGTGAACGGCGAAACACTGCAACAACAGCGCACCTCCGATCTGATTTTCAATGTGGAGACGGTGATCCGCTGGATCGGCGGCTGGGTGACATTGCAGCCGGGCGACGTGATCTATACAGGGACGCCCGGTAATACGCGCCGCATGCTGCCGGGGGATGTCGTGGAGGTGGAAATTGAAGGCATCGGCGTGTTGCGCAATCCCGTGGAGTAGTGTTTAGACCAGCACGGTAAATGCATTTTCGACGCGCTCCACGGGGCGGTAGAGCGTGTCGCGTTCCACCGGTTCGCGGCCGGCTTTGCGGATGAGCTGCATCAGTTCCTGCCGCCGCATCTTCTGGCCCGTGGTGGCACCGGCATCGTGATAAATCTTCTCTTCCACCACTGTGCCATCGATATCGTCAGCGCCGAAACGCAGCGCGATTTGCGCGATCTGCGGCGTCATCATGATCCAGTAAGCCTTGATGTGCGGAATGTTATCCAGCATCAGGCGCGAGATGGCGATGTTCTTCAGATCGTCGAAGCCGGTGGTCTTCCCCAAGTGATGTAGGGCCGTGTTTTCCGGGTGGAACGCGAGCGGAATGAACGTAATGAAGCCATTTGTTTCATCCTGCAATTCGCGCAGGCGAATCAGATGATCCACGCGGTCTTCGGCCTGTTCGATATGGCCGTAGAGCATGGTGCAGTTGGAATGCAGGCCGAGCTCGTGGGCGGTGCGGGCGGTCTCCAGCCATTCGTCACCCGACAGTTTGTGATCGCAGATGATGCGGCGAACTCGTTCGGAAAATACTTCCGCGCCGCCCCCCGGCATGGAATCCATACCGGCGTCGCGAAGGCGCACCAGAGTCTCGCGCAGGCTCAGCTTGGCGCGTTTCGCCAGGTAGCCGATTTCCACCATGGTGAAGGCTTTCAGATGCACCTGAGGGAAGCGCTCTTTCAGGCCGCGCAGCATCTGGCAAAACCAATCGAGCGAAAGTTCCGGATGCAGGCCGCCGACAATGTGAAACTCCGTTACCGCTTCGGTCCAGCCGATGCCCGCCGTCTCCCAAACCTGTTCGAGCGACATGGTGTAGGAATCGGGATCTTTCGAACGCTTGCCGAAGGCGCAAAGGCGGCAACTGGCCACGCAGACATCGGTCGGGTTGATGTGGCGGTTCACGTTGAAGTAGGTGCGGTCGCCATGGAGCCGCTCGCGGACCAGATTGGCCATGTAGCCGATGCCGAGCAGGTCTGAACTTTCGTAGAGGGCGATGCCGTCAGCGGCGGAGAGGCGCTCCGACGCTCTCACTTTCGCGAGGATGGGCTCAAGGCGGCGATCTTCAATGGACAGGAGCATAAGGGGTACGAAGGAGGAAAATATCAGCCGCCCAAAAACAGAAGAATAGCACGCTGACCCAGCCGTTCATGGTGAAGAAGGCGGCGTTCACCCGGCTGAAATCGCGGGGGTTCACCAGAGAATGTTCGTAGATCAGAAGCGCCGCCACAGCCGCGATCCCTACTAGGCTGAGCACGCCGAGATGCAGTGCGGAAGCGAGGGCCAGCAAGCACAGAATCATGCCGATGTGCAGCGCGCGCGCGATGGAGAGCGCGGCTGCCAGGCCCACGCGGCGCGGAACGCTGAAGAGGCCTTCGGCGGTATCGAACTGGAAATCCTGGCAGGAGTAAATGATGTCGAACCCGGCGGTCCAGAACGTGACGGCCGCCGTGAGCCAAAGAATGGCCGGAGAGAGCGATCCGCGAACGGCAATCCAAGCCGCGGCCGGGGCGATTCCGAGCGCGAAACCGAGCACCAGATGCGAAAGAGAAGTGAACCGCTTGGTGAAGGAATAGAAGAAAATTACTGCCAGCGCCAGGGGCGAAAGCGCGAAACAAAGCCAATTCAATTGGCGCGCGGCCAGCAGAAAAACGAAGCTGGTGAGCACGACGAACATCCAAGCAAAGCCTGTGGAGAGCGTGCCGGCGGGGATGTGGCGCATGCTGGTGCGCGGGTTGCGCCGGTCGATTTCGGCATCGATGACGCGATTGAACGCCATGGCGGCGGAGCGGGCGGAAACCATCGCCACCACGATCCAGAACAGTATCCATGGGGCGCCCGGCACGTGGAAGCTACTTTGCCGGAAGGCAAGCAGGGCGCCGGTCATCGCGAAGGGCAGCGCGAAGACGGAGTGCTCAAACTTGATCATCTCTAGCGTGAGCAGCAGCCTCCTCATGAATTTTGGCATTACCATCTATTGTGATGCCGCCAAGCTCCCTTTGGATTGCCCTTACCGCTTTCGCGTTCCTGACCGCGTGCGGCGATAGCGAGCAGCAGTTCCGGGATATCAACACGCGAACAGTGACGCTGCCCGACGGCCAGGTCATCCACGCCGAAGTGAAAGCGGACAGGCAGAGCCAGGCTGTGGGCATGATGTACCGCGAATCGCTTGCCGCCGACAGGGGGATGTTGTTTGTGTACCGCGGGCCCATCAAAGAGGCCTACTGGATGCACAACTGCAAAATTGCGCTCGATATCATCTGGCTGGATAAAGATTCGAAGGTGGTGGAGGTTGTTCCGAATGCGCCGCCGTGCGACCGGCCCGCGAAGGAGTGCCCGTCCTATGGCGGCCATGAAACCGCGTATTACGTTCTGGAACTTGGTGCCGGGCAGGCCAAGGCGCATGGTGTGGAAACGGGCAAGACGCTCAAGCTTTGATAACGTGGCAGTGTGAATGAAGAGCAGCTACGGCTGATGCTGGAGCAGGTTCGCGCGGGTGCCATCGATATCGACGCGGCGCTGGAACGTGTGCGGCACATGCCTTTTGAAGACTTGGGATTCGCCAAGGTGGACCACCACCGCGCCTTACGCCACGGCATGCCGGAGGTGATTTTCGGACTAGGCAAATCCACTGAGCAGGTGGTGGCGATTGCCGAACGCTTGCTGGAGCGCTCGCCGAATGTGTTGGTGACGCGCGCGAAGCCGGAGACGGCGCAGGCCTTGCTCGAGCACTTCCCGGAAGGAGAACACTTCCCGCTCTCCGGTGCCGTGCGGTTCTGGCGGGAGCGAAAAGTGACAGGGCGCGGCAAGATCGCGGTGGTCTGCGCGGGCACCAGCGATATTTTCGTCGCCGAAGAAGCGCGCGTCACGGCTGAGGTGATGGGCAACGAAGTGGATGCCATTTACGATATCGGGGTGGCGGGCATTCACCGGCTGATGAGCAATCTTCCGCGGCTGATGGAAGCGCGCGTGGCTATAGTTTGCGCGGGCATGGAAGGTGCCCTGCCCAGCGTGGTGGGCGGGTTGGTTTCGTGCCCCGTGATCGCGGTTCCCACCAGCGTGGGATATGGTGCCAGCTTTCAGGGCTTGGCCGCACTGCTGGGAATGCTGAATAGCTGCGCCAGCAACGTGACCGTGGTGAATATCGATAACGGGTTCGGCGCGGGCTATTCGGCCAGCCTTATGAACCGGATCTGATTATGGTGCCAGCGCAGGCCGCTTACGGTGCCAATCCGTCCGGGTCTGGAATTCCTTGCCGAGGGAAAGCAGTAGATTTTCGCTGAAGGGCATCCCGCACAGTTGCACGGCGACTGGCAGACCCGCGGCAAACCCGCAAGGCAGCGACAATGCCGGGAGCCCCATCAGATTGCCGGCCGGAATCAGTGCGGTCATGCCTGGCTGGCGGTCTGGCGGAGGCTCCGGGCCGCGCGCGTCTAACGGATCTGAAATGTTGGGTGCGGGGCCGAAGCGCGAAGGGGCCAGGATGGCGTCCAGGTTGGAATACAGCTTTCGAAATTCCTGCTGGGCCAGGGTGCGAACACGCATGGCGCGCAGATAATCCTTCGCCGGAATTTGGAGCGCGGCGCGGAAGCCGGCGGCTTGCTTGGGATCGGCCAATTGATCCACTTGGCCGCTGGTCACCAGAGGCTCAAAGATAGATGCGCCTTCGGCAGCGATGATGGTGCCGGTGAGTGCGCCGTAGGGAAAATCGGGCAGCTTGGTTTCCACCAGCGTGACGCCCATCGCGCGAAACACTTCGAGCGCCGCGTTGAAAGCCGGCCGGGCGCGCTCATCGGCCCAATCGGTGAAATCCACTGGAGCGTAGCCGATTCGCAGATCTTTCCACTCGCGATGATATTCCGGCGTGTAATAAAAGCCCTTTCCGGCTGACCCGGGGTCTTTCGAATCGCCACCGGCTATGGTTTGCAACACGTGGCCGCAATCCTCGGCGGAACGGCAGAGCGGCCCGATTTTGTCCAGCGTCCAGGAAAGCGCCATCGCGCCGTAGCGGCTGACCAGCCCATAGGTGGGCCGCAAGCCGGTGACGCCGCAGAACGCCGCCGGGGTGAGTATGGAGCCCGATGTTTCTGAGCCCAGCGCGAACGGCACCAGGCCCGCGGCGACGGCGGAACCGGACCCGCTGGAGGAGCCGCCCGACCAATAGTCAGTATTCCAGGGCGTCTTGCCCGGTCCGAAATAAGAGGCTCCGGTGATGCGATAGCCTCCGCCACCGGCGAGTTCCACCATGGCCAACTTGGCAATCAGTAAAGCGCCTGTTTGCGAGAGCTTGGTAAGTGCGGTAGCGGTGTAATCGAACTTCTGCAAAGCATACGGTTTCGCGCCCCAGGTGGTGATCTGCCCGGCAACGCTCAGCAGGTCTTTCGCGCCGAAGGGGATGCCTTGCAAGGGGCCGCGAAAACGTTCGCGCTTCAGGTCGCCATCCACGGCCTTGGCGCTTTTCAGTGCGTCGTTGGTGAGCGGGAGCGCCAGAGCATTGAAGCGGGGCCCCAGCGCGGTAAGACGTTCCGCGAAGGCCTTGGTCAGTTCCACCGCCGAGAATTCTCCGGCGCGCAGCTTTGCATTCAACTCCGTGATAGTCGCGTAAAAGATATCGTCCGTCATCGTTTGCCGCTAGGGTTTGAAGTGGAAGGCGGGCTCGGTCTCGATGGGCACGGGGACCTTCGCCAGCGCATCGGCATTCTTCTTGTACTGGGCCGCGGAAATGGCCAGGTAGTCAGGGGGCGCGGCAGGGGTGGGGGACGTTTGCGCGGCCGCCAGAGCGGGGAGCGCGGAGGCAAGCACAATTCTGCGTGTGAGCTTCATAATTGTTGGTGCAGCGCTTCAAGGGCCGCTTTCTCCATCACGGCACGCGGCGCGTTTTCTCCGGTCCAGATTTCGAACTGTTTCACTGCCTGTTCGAGGAACATTTCAAGGCCGGGTATGGTGACCTTGCCTTGTTCGCGAGCCAGCTTCAGCATTCGTGTTTCTCGCGGGTTGTAGACCATATCGAAGACAATCTCAGCCGGGATGCGCTCTTCGAAAAACGATTCTTCAGTGTGGGGAAACATGCCCATGGGTGTCGCGTGGATCAGCACCTGGAAGAAACCAGCGGCGGCTTCGGCGCGGGGGATAGCGGTGCCTCCACAAAACTTGGCAAGTGCCGCGGCCTGCGCCATGTCCCGGCCTGTGATGGTAATTTTTGCGCGCGCATCCGCCAGTGCGCAAGCCGCGCTGCGGGCCGCCCCGCCGTAACCGGCAATCAGCACGGTGGCATTCGCCAGGCGTAAGTGTTTGGCAAGCGGCACCAGCACACCGGCGGCATCCGTATTGGTACCCCGCCATTTACCCGCTTTGCGGTACACCGTGTTCACGGCTCCAATGCGTTTGGCGAGCGGATCGATATGGTCCAGCAGCTTTAGAATCGCGCGCTTGTGGGGAATGGTGACACTGAATCCCGCAAGGGTGGTCAGGTCCGCGAACTTGATGAAATCGGTGAGCTTGCCTTTGTCAACCAGGAAGGGGAGGTACGTGGCATCGAGGCGCTTCGCTTGGAAGGCGCGATTGTGCACGGCGGGGGAAATGGAGTGGCGCACGGGGCTCGCGACCACGCCGTACACTTTGGCGGCGCGCGTCAGACGGTCGGCGCGATAGAGATGCCGTAGCTGCTGCGCGGTGACCTGGCCGGGCGCGGTGCCGTCGCCACTCGCGGGCGCGGCATAAGTGAACAGGCTGCCGAATGCGGTTGCCAGCACGCGGCTGGGCAGGCCCATTTCGCCCATGGCGAGACACACCGCTGGAACACGCGGATCGAAGCGGGTAAGCGCCAGCACGCGTCCGGAATCGGAAACCTTGCGGGCGGTGGTCACCAGCTTATACACGTCGGCGGGGACACGCTGCAAACGCCGCAGCAAACGCTCCACCGGGGGCGTACCTTCATAGTTGTGATAGCTCACGATGAACTGCGCGCGCGTGCGCAGAATCGCAAGCTCAGCGGGCGCCTCTTCAGCCGTCTCGATCTCGGCGTCGAATGCTTGTGCTCCACTTTCTATAGCGGCGGTTAGGACGCGAAGCTGCTCCTGCACGGTACCGCGGAATTGGCCGTGGTTCTGCTGGCGGCGGCAGGTGGCCAGCAGAACGCATTCTGGAAACTCCGTCAGGAAACCGGCGATGGCTTCCGCGCCGGCCGCGGGTTTATCCAGATAATCCAGCCGGAACTCAAGGAAAGATTCACCGGCCAGGGCTTCCCGCCGGGCTTCTTCCAGAAGTGTTTTCAGATCCGGGAATCCGAGCGCGACACAAATCTTAGGGAGTACCCGCTTGCGCGACATCGGTTCCAGTGGAATCAGGATATCAGGACACTGCGGGGGCGGGAACCTGGGCGGCGAGAAAGGCTTTCCACTCTTCCATGAGCGGCGCTGGCGTGGACGTGCTCAAGCGCGAAGCACCGGCCGCGTAGGCATCGCGCGCCAAGGCCAGCGAGCCGACGGACGCCACTTCCACCAGCACATCGTCAGGCAGATGCTGCCGGAACAATGCCGTATCGGAGGCCGGTGCTGGCGGCCCGAATCCGGTGGCGGCCTTGACGACAGCCACTTCGGCGCGGCCACAGATGCGGCACGCGACAATCTTCTGCTCGTCGGTGAGGTAGCCGCTCTCAAGGGTGACGCGCAGGGTCGCGCCTTCCTTGCGGCAAGTCTCCGACATCTGCATGATTTCCATGTCGACGTATTGAAACTGGCGGGAGCGCAGCTTTGCTAAACTGACCACCATATCGATTTCACGCGCGCCGCGGCGCAGCAAATCGCGCGCTTCGTAGAGCTTCACGCCGGTGTTCGCGCTACCGTGCGGGAACCCAGCGGTACTGCCCGGCGCAACAGCAGAGTTGCCCAGGATGCGCACCGCCACGTCGATATCGCAGGGGCGTACGGTGACGGAGCCGAGCCCTAGCCGTTTGGCCGCTTCGCAGGCCTGAGCCGCTTCGAGTTCACTCCATTCCGGCTGGAGCGCAGTTGCCGTCACTAATACAGCGAACGAAGCGTATGTATCGGGAGTGCCGGTCATGGTTTCTTTACAGCGTGCAGCGTCAGCGTGGTCCAATCGCGCAGATCGGTGCGTGTTTTGGGGCCGCCGGAGAGCCAGTCTTCATGGTGGAAGTTGCCGAAATTACCTTGCCCATCTTCTTTGCGGTCAAGATCGCCCACCGCGATATTCAGGCCAACTGTCAGATCTTGCGCGGGGTCATAGAACTTACCCGGCGCGTATTCCAGGCAGGGGTCGAAGCGCACGGCCCATTCGATGATGTAGCCGTGGCCGCCGGGCTTTGGCTTGGCGACAGCCTGCTGCGCGCCGGTATCGATCCATCGGCGGTAAGTGTCCCAGGCAGTCTGCTTCGTTCGCGGTTCGCCTTCGAGCAGGCCGCCTATACCGATTCCGCCTTTGCGAGATTTTGTCAGATTGCAGACCATCTGCCAGGAAGAGCCGTCACCCGCCGCGCCTTCGTCCGCGACCCATTTGTTCGGCACGTTGATGAGCAATTCCATCTCGTCGCCGAACCACGGATAACCTTTCTGCGTCAGTTCATGAGCCAGCGGATTTTCATCGGGCAGCCAGCGCGGCGTATCGATACCGTACAGCACATCGTCCGTCACATCGAAGGCGAAATAGAGGTGTGTGCGATCGTGCTTCACCCAGCCCTTCATGGAGAGGTCTTTCGGATTGGTGGTTTTCGTGAAGGTGTTGGTCCAACCGTGGGTTCCGGTGAACGAAGTGGCATCGCTCCACTCGCCCGGCGAGAGGACGCCATCGAGTTGGGGCGTGGTCCGGGAATAAGAGTGCAACGCAGCACTCATTGTTGATGCGAGCAGCGATAGCGCGATGAACAGCGCGGCGAACTTCACCTGCGGCGGCGGGCGGGCGCGGGTGCCGCGGCGGCGGGCGGATTCATGCCCAACTGTTTCAGAGCTGCTTTGCTGGTTGCGGCGGCGGCGCTGGAAGGGAACTGCGTCACCACGGCCGTGAACTCCCGGGCGGCTTCATTGCGCTGGCTGAGTTGGATTAGCGCGCGGCCTTTCATGTAGTGCGCGTCCGGAGTCTTCGGGTTGGTGGGGAAGGCCTCCAGCACCTGATCGAAATCTTTCACCGCAAGATCCAGCTTGTGCTGCGAGTAGTGAATCTGGCCGATGTTGAATTGCGCATTCGGAGCCAGATCCGTGGTGCGGTAGAACTTCAGATAATCCTGAAATTCATTTAACGCGAGCTCGGAATTGCCGCTGTCCATGTCGCGTTTTGCGTTCAGCCATAGCTCTGAAGAGGAAATGGGCGGGGCAGTAGGATCGGCTACCGGAGGCACGGTGGAAGGCGGCGCGCTGGCGGCAGGCAGCAGGGAGGAACCGGGCGCTGGCATGGTGGACATGGCATTTTTCAAATCCACAAGCTGCTGCTGAATCTTGGCCATCCGCACGCTTTGATCCGCTACGCCAGCCTGCAGCGATTGCAGATCTTGAGCCATGCCGTCGATGCGGCTGCTCATGGCGGCCATGGGCTGCAAGACCTGCTTGCCGATATCCGCGCCGCTCGCCTGAACGGAACGCGCCAAATCCGCAACCGATGTGTTCGCGCGATTCGAAGCATCGAGCGATTGCTGCGCCAGCACCTGAAGCTGCGCCATCTTGGTATCGATGGATTGTTGCAACAGGCGGGTCTGCTCCTGCAGCTGCGCCACGTCGCGCTGCAGTTCAATCATTTCCTTATTCGCCGGCAGGGCAGGTGCAGCGGCAAGAAGAACCAGGCAAATGGCGGCGAAGCGAGAAGTGTTCATGTCTGTTCCTTACTTGTGCGGTACTTACTGCCCGGCGGAGAAGTGGGCCCGCCGGTTCTTCTGGTAGCAATCGTCGTTCGCTTCCGTGCATTGCGGACGCTCTTTGCCGTAACTGACGGTCTTCAGCCGGTCTCCGCTGACGCCAAGCTGCACCAGATAGGCTTTCGCGGAGGAGGCGCGCTGATCGCCCAGGCCCAGGTTGTATTCCGCCGAGCCGCGTTCATCGCAATGGCCTTCCACAATCACGCTGCGATTCGGAAAATCGGCAAAGATTTTCTTCAGCACTTCAGCATCTTTGTTCAGCGCCTGCTGCGCGTCGGAACGAATCGTGTTGCCGTCGTAATCGAAGAGCGCGTCGCTCAATTGCGAATTCACCACTTGTTCGAATGTGCCCGCGGGCGCAAGGCCTGTGTTGGTGGGTGCGGTCCCGGTCACATTCACGGTCGCGGTGCCGGAGATGGTGCCATTCGGCCCGGCGGCCGTCAGACGAAAGGTGGTCGATTCAATCGGCGTGATGCGGCGCGTACCGGCACCCTGCACTTCGCCGATGCCGTTATCGATGGAGACCGCGTTGGCATTGCTCACCGACCAGCGCAGAGTGGCGGATTGGCCGCGCTCAATGGAAGAAGGTTCAACCGAGAACGAAAGAATCGCCGGCTTCAGTTTCCCGGCATTCGGGTCCACGGTGTCTGTATTACCGGAAGTGATGGGCGCGGCCGGTGGCGCGATGGGCGTCTTCTTCTTACAGGCAGCCGTTCCGAGCGCGAGCGCCGCAGCCAAGCAGATGGTTCCGGCGGTCCGATTCATTTTCATTCTCTCAATCCTCTCCGTTCGCTTTTTATTGTAGGTACTTTTCTAAGATCTTCCAAAGTTCGCGCTTACTTTCCCCAGACGGGTGAGCGGTTCACGCCCGAGCTGGTCAACCGCTGCAATTGCGAACCATCGGCCAGCATGGTGTAAATCTGAAAGATGCCGGTGCGGTTCGAAGTGAACACCAAGTGCCTGCCATCGGGAGCCCAACTGGGGTTTTCATTACGGCCCGCATTGCTGGTGAGCTGATCGTACTCTCTGGTGGAAGGGTCCATCAGAAAGATGTTGAAGCCGCCAGTGGCATAGCCGCGTGTCCAGGCAAACAGCAGCAGACGGCCATCGGGGGACCAGGCCGGGTTCGACGCTTCGCCTTCTCCGTTGGTGAGGCGCTCCATGTCGGCACCTTCCATGTTCATGCGATAAATCTGCTGGTGCCCCGGCCCGGCCACGAAGGCGATCACTCCACCTTTCGGATTGACCTTGGGCTCTACTTGAATTGCTTTCGAGACCGAGACGCGGCGGAAGTTGGTGCCGTCCAGGTTCGCGGCGTAGATCTGCGAAAGGCCGCTAGCAGATGACGCGTAATACAGCGTCTTGCCGTCGGGCGAGAAGCTGGGCGTGGCGTTCAGAGACGCTTCCTGATTGTAAAAGCGCAGGGGGCGGCCGGATTCGGTGGAGATCAGGCTCAGCTTCGGAGTGCCGGAGGCGAAGCTGGTATAGGCCAGCTTGGTGCCATCGGGTGAGACAGCCGGCATGATGGACAGACTGCCGGAGTGCGTGAGCGGCCTTTGGTTCTGGCCGTCATAATCCATCTGCCAGATTTCTTTGGTGCGGCCCGTTTCTCGAACGAAATAAATATGGCTGCCAATGAGCGAACCGCCGCCGAATTTCTGGATGATGTCCGCCGCGAATTCATGCGCCACTTTGCGCGCGCCGCTGTCGTCGAGCGAACCGAAATAGCGTTTGCCGATGGCTTGCGCGCTCTCCGCGGTCTTCTGCGCGGTGTCATACAAGTAGCCGTAAAGAACCAACTGGCCCCCTTGCGCGGCGTTGTAGCCGAAGGCCAGCCAGTTCGCGTTCACCGGCGCTCCCGCCCAATCCACCAGCGCCATGCCCTGCCCGCTTGTGGGCTTGAGCTCTTCTGGCCGCTGCGGATTCTGCAGAGGGTAAAAGCTCTTCGAAACCATGTTGAAGAGGCCTGATGTTTCGAGGTCGCTAAAGAGCGTGCCGTTGAAGGCATTCATCAGAGGCTGCGCGCCGCCGGTGCCGCGGAAATCAGTGACAGCCAGGTTCGGCTTGCCTCCGCCTTTGCTGATGACACTCTGGATCAGATTGCCCTGCGCGAAAGCCAGAGCGATGCTGAACGGAATGAGAAGAAGAGAGCGGATTACTTTACCTGAAACCATAGTTCCACCTGTGCTGAGTTTTGCTGATAACCTTGCGGCAATTGCGGGAGCGGGCTGGCTTCGAGCACTGCGCGCTGCGCGGAAGTATCGAGCGCATAGTTGCCCGACGGGGTCGCCACACGCACATTCTCCACCGAACCATCGCGCAGGATGGAAAACGTGAGCAGCACCTTCCGGCCATCGTTCGCCATGCCTCCCGTATTCCATTTTGAAGCAATCTGACGGCGCATCAGATCCACGTAGTAACCGAACCTGTTGCCCAGCGTTGTGTTTTCGCCGATGCCCACGCCGCCCGCGCCCTGCATAGCGAAGTTAGGCGACTTCAACGCTTCGGGAGTAGTGGAAGTTACCTGATTCGGGCGCATCGGCTGCGGCTTGTAGATGTCCCGCGTGGCTGCTTGCGGCGCCGGTTTCTTCAGGGCGTTGCGAGTGGGAATCGGGATGGCGCGCGGATCGGGCGGAGGCTCTTTCGTGAGCTCCTGCTTTTTCGGCGGCGCTTGCGGCACCACGGATTGCGTATCGTGCGCCAGCTTATTCACGCGGCCCTCGCGCTGCGGAATCGGGATAGTCTTCATGATGTTGATGCCCACCGAACCCGACGAGGCCGTCTTCTCACCGAACGTCTCCACGGGAGGCTTCAGGATATAGCTCAGCAGCAGAGCGCCCGCGATTCCGGCGTGGGCCACAACGGACCCGGCGAGCGGCCTGCTGAGCGGCTGCCTGCGGTCCAGAATATCGGAATGCGGCATGGGCGCTACCGTGCCTTCTCTTCAAGCTGCGTGACCACATTGACGCCGATCGAAGCATCGCCCAGAATCGACATCACCTTGGCAATCGGGTCCCAGGGTGTTTCTTTGTCCGCGCGAAGATATACGCCCCTCTTCACATCGTACTTATCGCGCACCACCGCGGCCAGGTTATTCACGTTCACTTCGTCTTTATTGAGATAGACCAGGCCGGTTTTGCTGATGATGATGATGGGCAGTTCCTTGTTACTTTCCTTGACGGTCTTGGTCTTCGGAACATCCACCTCAATGCCGAATTCCACCACGTGCGCGGTGATCATAAAAATGATCAAAAGCACCAGCAGCACGTCCACGAAGGGCGTGACGTTGATCTCCGCCATGGATGACCCGCCGCGCCGGCCGCGGTTGCCGCTGGAGAACGAGAACGCCATCCGCTAATCTCCGAAACTTCGTTCCGCCAGATTCATAAACTCCAGCGCGAAATCGTCCATGCGCGCTCCCATTTCGCGAATGGACGCGCTGAAATAGTTGTACGCGATGTAAGCGGGAATCGCCGCCGCAAGGCCGACCGCGGTCGCGATCAAAGCTTCCGAAATACCGGGTGCCACCGCGCGCAAGCTGACCGCGCCCTGCTCACCCAAACCGTGGAAAGACCGAATGATGCCCACCACCGTGCCGAACAGCCCAATGAACGGGCTGACGCTGGCCGTGGTCGCAAGCCAGCTCATGTTCTGTTCGAACTTGGCCACCTCATCATTCGCGGCAAGCTGCAGCGTGCGTTCAAGAGCCAGCTTGTTCGTCATTGTGCTGCGCGCTTTCACCTGCCGGCTGATTTCTTCGTAGCCAAACTCGAACACACTCACCAGAGGCGCCGGGCGGAACTGCTCGCTCGCCACCATCATCGCCTCCAGGCCGGACGCTTTGCGGAATGCGCGAAGGAAGCGGCTATCGGCGGCGCGCGCCTGCCGCAGCGTGCTCCATTTCGAAAAAATGACAGTCCAGGAGAGGATGGAAAAAATCAGAAGCAGCGCGATGACGCCAAGCGAAAGGGGCGACATGCCTCCCGCTATCTCTTTATAGCTTACCTGCGCCAAAACCGTTGTAAATACAGCAACAAACGTCAAATTCTCTCCTGTTTCCTACGCTAACATATGACACCTGCCATTCCCCGAAAGTTGTAAGCCGAAACAAAACCGATTAGAAACGTTCCATTCATTGGTCCGAAATGGAATGTACGTTACAACGGTGACCGATGAATGCTTCGCAGGTCTATTTTCACTGGAACGCGCCTGAAATGGCCTCCCGTTTCCGCACCGGCGTGTCGCTGCACAGCCACACGCTGCACTCTCATGAATGCCTGGGCTTCATCCACCGGGTCACCCGGAACGTGCCTTATCTGGGTTCCGCCATCCGCAAGCATGAGCAGCGCTATCAGGACCTACACGGAGGCCGCACGCTGGACCTTACCCGCGCGTGGTGGACACCGCCGCTGGGCGAAAACCAGGCCCTAGCCCTGGAGGAAGGGCAGATTCGCAACGTGCTCGGTTTGAAACCTCTGGTTTCTCTCTCCGATCATGACGATATGACCGCGGGCACGCTGCTCTCCGATGCTCCTATATCGGTGGAATGGACGGTGCCGTTTCGCGGTACATTCTTCCATCTGGGCATCCACAACGTTCCCTCCCAAGCGGCCTGTTACTGGATGAATCAGATGGAGGAGTTCACCGATTACCCTTCCGAACCGCGGCTGCGGGAGCTCTTGGAACTCTTCAAGTCGCCCGCTGACACGCTGGTGGTGCTAAATCATCCCGTGTGGGATGAAAAAGGCATTGGCCAGCAAGCGCACGGTCTGTTTCTGAGCGAATTTCTAGCTCAACACCGTTCCGCGCTGCATGCCCTGGAACTGAACGGACTGCGCCCCTGGCGTGAAAACAGCGATGTCATCGACCTAGCGCGCACCGTGGATCTTCCCGTGATTTCAGGCGGCGACCGCCATGCCCGTGAACCGAATGCCTGCCTGAATTTAAGCAATGCCGCCACCTTCGGCGAGTTCGTGGAAGAGGTGAGGCGCGATGGCCGCAGCGAAGTGCTGTTCATGCCGCAATACCGCGAACCGTTCAAGCTGCGAATCATAAAAAGCATGTGCGAGGTGATGCGCGACGACCCCGAACATGGCAAGGGTTGGACCCGCTGGAGCGACCGTGTCTTTTATCTTTGCGATGATGGGGTGGAAAGATCGCTTTCCGAGCTATGGGCGACGAAGATTCCCGCTGTGGTGAACCAATTCGTCGCGCTGATGAGCCTGGTAGGGATGGTGTTTTGCCGCCCCGCGTTGCGTTCTTCACCGACTGCTTTCACGAAGTGAACGGCGTGGCTCTCACCAGCCGCGAACTGGATCGCTTCGCGCAGACGCGCGGCTTGCCGTTCTTCAGCGTGCATGCCGGCCGCCGCACCAAGGTGGAATCGCGCGGCGAGCATACGTTGGTGGAATTGAGGCGCAGCATCGTTTCGGTGCCGCTCGACGCCGGTATGCATTTCGACGTTCTCGCGTTCCGGCACTATGCGCGTGTCAAGAAGGAACTGCTTCGCTTCGGGCCCGATCTGATCCACATCACCGGCCCCGGCGATTGCGGTCTGCTGGGAGCGCTGCTGGCATGGCACTTGCGCATCCCGCTGGTGGCGAGTTGGCACACGAATCTGCACGAGTTCGGCGCAAGGCGTCTGGAGCGTGTGTTGGGTGTTGTCATCCCGGAGCGGTGGGCCTTAAAAGCGGGCGTGGCATCGGAACGGTGGATGCTGGCGCTGCTCAAGCTCTTCTACGGCTTTGCCAAAGTGCTGCTGGCCCCGAACCCGGAATTGATCGCTCTGCTGGAACAAGGCACCGGGAAACCCACCTTTCTGATGCGGCGCGGCGTGGATACAAGTCTGTACTCGCCCGCGCGCCGCCGCCGTGCCGACGACGTTTTCACCATCGGGTACGTGGGCCGGTTAAGCCCTGAAAAGAACGTGCGTGTGCTGGCGGATGTCGAACGGCATCTGGAAAGCTTGGGGCTGGACCGGTTCCGCATTTCCATTGTGGGGCAGGGCAGCCAGCGCGAATGGCTGGAACGCCACGTGAAGCGCGCCCACTTCACCGGCGTGCTGAAGGGTGAACCGCTGGCCGAAGCCTACGCCAATATGGACGTGTTCGCGTTCCCTTCGGAGACGGACACCTTCGGTAATGTGGTGCAGGAAGCCCTGGCTTCGGGCCTGCCCACCGTGGTGGCCTCAGGCGGCGGGCCCAAGTTCCTGATCGAGCCTGGCGTTAACGGCTTTGTGGCTCATGATGCGGCGGCTTTCGGCACCGCCATCGCCGGGCTGATGCGCGAACCCGCGCTGCAACAACAGATGGCTCGCGCCGCCAGAGCGCAGGCGCTCGGTACCACGTGGGACGCCGTGTTTGAGAAGGTATACCAGGCCTACGGAATCGCGTCGGCTTCTATAATCACAACGGATGCTTCTGGAACTCGCCGTTGAGAATTACGCGGTCGTGGATCGCCTGCGGGTGCGTTTTCATCCGGGCCTGAATCTGTTGACCGGTGAAACGGGTAGCGGCAAATCCATCGTGGTGGATGCGCTGGGGCTGCTGCTGGGCGGCCGGGCGTCGAGCGAAGTGATCCGCACCGGGGCCGCGAAGGCGCGCGTTTCCGGCTTGTTCGAAATTAGCGATAAGGCCGTGAACCGCGTGCTGGAGCCCGCCGGCTTCGAAGCGGAAGATGGCGAGTTGCTCATTGAACGCGAGATTCTGGCGAACGGCAAATCGCGCGTGTATGTAGCGAACCGCGCTGCCACGGTAGCCGTCCTGCGCGACCTTTCGCCGTATCTCGGCGATATCCATGGCCAGCACGATCAGCAGCTTTTGTTCCTGCCGGAAGCGCAACTGGATATTCTGGATGGTTTTGCGCAATCGCGGGAGCAGCGCAGGGGCGTTCGCGAAGTGTTTGGCAAGTGGCGCGCCGCGGAAGCTGAGTTGAAACAGCTTGAGGCCACGGAGCAGGAAAAGCACCGCATGCTGGATCTGTGGCAGTTCCAGGCCCAGGAGATTGAAGCCGAAGCGCCCGCCCACGGCGAGGATGCCGCGCTTGAAGAAGAACGGCGTGTGCAGATGAACGCGGGCAAGCTTCTGGAGAATGCAACCGCCGCTTTCGAAATGTTGTACGAGGCGGAGGATTCGGCTTACACGGCTCTGCGAGGTGCCGTCCGCAAGCTTGATGACCCGCTGTTTGCGGAAGTACGGCAGGCGCTGGAACCCGCTGTGATCGCAGTGCAGGACGCCTCTGACACGCTGCGCGGCTTCCTCGGAAAGTTCGAGGCGAACCCGGCGCGCCTGGAAGAGATTGAGACGCGTCTGGCCGCGCTGGGCAAACTGAAACGCAAGTACGGAGCCACGGTAGAAGAGATTCTGGCCTTCCAAGCTTCGGTTCATGCAAGCATTGCGGCGGCTGAAGGTGCCGGTGAGCGCATGGCGCATCTGCGCGCGCAGTTGGGCACACTCGCGGAAACCTACCGGCAAGCCGCCGCGGCGTTGACGAAAACTCGCGCGGAGGCGGCCAGGGAACTGTCGCGGCGCGTGGAAAAAGAGCTTGCTTCGCTGGCCATGGAGCGAACCGTATTCGTGGTGGCTGTCGAAAGTGCCGCCTGGAGCGAGACAGGCGCGGACCGGATACAGTTTCTGGTTTCGCCGAATCGCGGAGAAGAGCCGAAGCCGATGGAACGCATCGCGTCGGGCGGTGAAATTTCGCGTATCGCGCTGGCCTTAAAAACGTGCGTGATCGGCGCGCACAAGGGTCCTTTGCGGACGCTGGTGTTCGATGAGGTGGATACCGGCATCGGCGGCTTGGCGGCGGACGGCGTAGCTCGGCGCTTGAAGCAGTTGGCCTCCGTCAACCAGGTGCTGTGCGTGACTCACCTGCCGCAGATAGCCAGCTTCGCCGACCATCATTACCGGGTGGAGAAAGTGGAAGCGGAAGGCCGCACGGTGGCCCGCATGGAAGAGCTTTCGCATGATGGACGGCGCCAGGAAATTGGCCGTATGTTGTCAGGCGCGCGCCTGACGCCCGAGGCTCTGAGGAATGCCGATGAGATGATTCGCGGCGCGGCCCTGGGGAAGTAACGTTCTTTAGAAAGTGGCGATCGGGTTCAACGGCGAGCCTGTGCCGCCTGGCACCGATAGCGGCGAAGCCGTCAACAGAAATGCATAACGGTTGCGCGCGGCCGCTGCTTTGCTCAGCGCTTCCAGATCGCAATTGTCGAAGATCGGCGTGCCCATGGCGATCAAGAAAAGCTGGTGCATGGGCTGAGCCACGCCTTCCACTTGCGAAGGCGCGACGTCGGTCCCCAGATCGCTGCCGATCATGGCGATATCCCGCTGCTTAAACCATTTCGCGCAGGAGGCGTGCAACCCCGCTGCTTGCGAACCCGCGTCCCACGCGCCCTTTGCGGCGCGCCTGGCCCAGCGGCCCGTGTAGATGAAAACAATATCGCCCGACGAAATATGCACGCCCGCTTTCTTCTCCCACGCGTCCAGATCTTCCGGATAAATTGCGGCGCCCGGTTCCAGGTAAGGCAGGCCTTTCAAGCGGGGAATATCCACCAGAATGCCTCGCGAAAAGATGCCGTTCTTGAAGTTGGTGATGGCCAACTGCTGGGCACCTTTATCCGTCACCGTAGTTTGCGCGAAGCCGTTGTAGAACTTGCCTTCGAAGAACATGTGGCAGAGCGCGTCCATGTGCGTGTGAGCTTGGCCGTGGTAATCCACCGCGTAATTGTCCAGGACAAACTGGCCCAGCGGCTTGGCACCGGTATAGGTGAACTTGTGAGCGAAAGGAGAGGGATTGTCGGCGGCGTTTTCAGTTTCGGTATCGCGCGCGAGCGAAACGGAAACGCCTTCGGTGACCAGCGCGGCCGCTTGTTTGCGCTTCGCCGGCGTGATCAGGTTCACTGTGCCGATCTGATCGGCCTTACCCCAACGGCCCCAGTTGGAAAGCTCGTGCATCAGCCGATCCACATCGGCTTTCGTGGTCTGGTGAGGGGCCTGCGCCAGTAGCGGCGTGGCGAGCAGTGCAATCGCAAGGAGTCGAATCATGACCCAAGCTAGTTTATACGCCCCAGCAATAATCTTCCACGGCTTTATCCACCGTGTTGTCTTTCTCGGTAATGCGCATCAGTTCCAGGCGGATCGCATCCAGCAGCGCGTTCCAACTGGCTTCGATGATGTCATCCGAAACACCCACCGTGGACCAGCTCTTCCGGTGGTCTGACCACTCCACCAGCACGCGCGTCTTGGCAGCCGTTCCCTTCTTCGAATCCAGAATGCGCACCTTGTAATCGGTGAGGCGCACATCGGCAATCTGCGGGTAAACGGACGAAAGGCATTTGCGCAGGCAAAGGTCCAGCGCGTTCACCGGGCCATGCCCTGTTGCCGTCGCGGATTGCACTCCATCCTGCGTGGTCAGGTTCACGGTGGCGGTGGAAACGGTGTGGCCCCCGCCAACCGCGCGCGTTACGACCTCATAATTTTCCACGTTGAAAAAGTTCGCGCCGGGGCGAAGCGCTTCACGCACCAGAAGCTCGAAGGTGCCTTCGGCGGCTTCGAGTTCGTAGCCCAGATACTCCATGTCTTTGATGCGGTCCAGCAGCTCGCGCCGCGCGGCTTCCGTCAGCAACTCGCCCAGGCCCTGCTGTTTCAGCTTGTACAGCACGTTGCTGCGCCCGGAAAGATCGCTCACCAGCACCCGCTGGCGATTGCCCACCGCTTCGGGATGGATGTGTTCGTAGGTGGCGGAATCTTTGAGCACGGCGCTCACATGAACACCGCCCTTATGCGCGAAGGCACTCACTCCCACAAACGGCGTATCGCGCCGGAGCGGAAGATTGGCCAGTTCGGCGATGAACCGTGCCACGTGCGAAAGGCTTGCCAGCTTTTCAAGGCCAATGGTGGTGTGGCCCATCTTCAGTTCCAGATTTGCCAGAACGGAGGCAAGGTTGGCATTGCCGCAGCGCTCGCCATATCCGTTCAGGCAGCCCTGCACGTGAGTGATGCCCTGCTCCACGGCGGCCATCGTGTTGGCTACAGCCACGTCGGAATCGTTGTGCGCGTGGATGCCGAGGGTACCATCGAACCTGCGCCGCACCTCGGTCACAATTTCCGAAAGGCGGCCGGTCAGTGTCCCGCCATTGGTGTCGCAAAGGCAGAGCACATCGGCACCCGCCTGCTGCGCGGCTTCCAAGGTGCGAAGGGCGTAATCCGGGTTCGCAATGTAGCCATCGAAAAAATGTTCGGCGTCATAGACCACTTCGCGGCCATGCTGTTTCAGGTAATGAACGGTCTCCGAAATCAGCGCCAGATTTTCATCCAGCGTGATGCCCAAAGCGCGTTCCACATGGAAGTCCCACGATTTTCCGAAGATGCTGATCACCGGAGTTTCCGCTTCCAGCAGCGCCAGCACACTACGGTCTTCGTGAACAGGATTCCTGGCAAAACGAGTGGCACCGAAGGCGGTCAGCTTCGCATGCTGCAGCTTAATCGCTTTCGCGCGGGCGAAGAACTCTTTGTCTTTCGGGTTCGAGCCCGGCCAACCGCCTTCAATGTAATCGATACCCAGTTCGTCCAGCTTCTGTGCAATCAGGATCTTGTCATCGACCGAGAAAGAGACGGCTTCGCCCTGCGTGCCGTCCCGGAGCGTGGTATCGAACGTGGATATTTTCATAAGAACTCTACTCGTTTACTTACTGCCGATTTACATGCTGCTTGCCACGGGCACGCCCGCTTCTTTTTTCTTCTTGAGGAACGGCATCATGGCGCGCAGTTCGGCACCCACTTTTTCAATCGGTTGATCTGCTGCTTCCGCCCGCATAGCCAGAAACTTCTGGCGTCCGGCTTTATTTTCAGCCAGCCACGCTGTTGCGAATTCGCCCGATTGAATCTCGCTCAGGATCTTCTTCATTTCCGCGCGTGTCTGATCGTTCACCAAACGCTTGCCGCGCGTGTAATCGCCATATTCGGCGGTGTCCGAAATGGAATAGCGCATGTAGCCCAGGCCGCCTTCATAGATCAGATCCACAATCAGCTTCAGCTCATGCAAACACTCGAAATAAGCGATCTCCGGAGCGTATCCAGCTTCCGTCAGCGTTTCAAAACCCGCGCGAATCAGCTCACCGACGCCGCCGCAAAGCACGGTCTGCTCGCCGAAGAGGTCGCTCTCGGTCTCTTCTTTAAAGTGCGTTTCAATTACGCCGGCCTTCAGGCAACCCAACGCCCGCGCGTAAGCCAGAGCCGTTTCCAGCGCCTTGCCCGATGGATTCTGATGAACCGCCACCAGCGCCGGAACGCCCACGTTTTCCGTGAACAGTTCGCGCACGCGATGCCCCGGAGCCTTGGGGGCCACCATGGATACATCCACATCCGCCGGCGGCTTGATGAAGCCGAAATGAATATTAAAACCGTGGGCGAACATCAGCGTTTTGCCCTTGGTCATGTGCGGCGCAATTTCATGATCGTAAAGATCCGCCTGAATGTGGTCGGAGACCAGGATCATGGTGATGTCCGCGGTCTTCGCGGCCTCGCTCACCGTCATCACTTTCAGGCCCGCAGTCTCGGCTTTCTTCCACGAAGGGCTGCCGCCATACAGGCCGACAATCACGTCGATTCCGGAATCGCGCAGGTTCAGCGCGTGCGCATGGCCCTGGCTGCCGTAGCCAATGATGGCCACGGTCTTGCCCGTCAGGTAGGAGAGGTCTCCGTCTTGTTCGTAATATCGTTTTGCTTTCTGTGTCGGTTCAGGCATTAGGGACTCCGTCCATTTCCTCAACCGGGATTTCGGTACGCACGAAAGTTCGCGTGGGGACCGGGGGTTGGAGGCGTAGTTTTCTTGCTTCCAGCGAAACCGCGATTGCGCCGGAGCGCGTCACTTCAATTTCGCCGTAACTCTTCATGACTCCGATGAATTCTTCGAGAGTGCCGGCATCGCCCGTTACTTCGAGGGCGAATCCGTCGGTGGACGAATCCACCACGCGGGCACCGAAAATTTCGGCTTCTTTCAAAACCGCCGCCCGGTCCTGGTGAGTGGGACGCGTATGCAGCAGAATCATTTCACGCGTGACGGAAGTATCGCCGGACATCTCACTGGCCTGCAGTACGTTCACCAGTTTGTTCATCTGCTTGATGACCTGCGCGTGCAGGCGCTCTTCGACATCGACGACGATGGTCATGCGGGAAAGATCAGGGTCCATGGTGCGGGCAACGGTCAGGCTCTCGATATTGTAGCCGCGCGCCGACAGCAGTCCCGTCACACGCAATAGCGCGCCGGGTTGATTTTCAAGAAGTACTGAGATCACCTGTTGCATTAGGCCACCGCCACGGGGGTCAGCACCATATCGCTGATAGCGGCTCCGGCCGGGACCATGGGATAGACATTCTCAAATTGCGTCACCATCACGTTCAGCAGGTAAGGGCCGGGTTCGCGAACCGCTGTATCGAGCGCGGCCGCGAGTTCCGAAGGCTTGCTCACCGTGGTGCCTTTGAAGCCATACGCGGCGGCCAGCTTTTCGGCATCGGGGAAACAATCGAGCTTCACCTGGCTCAGGCGATTGTGATAGAAGAGTTCCTGCCACTGGCGCACCATGCCCAAGTGCCCGTTGTTCATCACGATGATCTTGATGGGCAGCCCGTAATTCACCATCGTGGCAAGCTCCGGGAGAGACATCTGAAAGCCGCCGTCGCCGACGATAGCAAAGACCAGCTTGTCAGGACGCGCGAACTGAGCGCCGATGGCCGCCGGCAGGCCGAAGCCCATGGCACCCAGGCCGCCCGAGTTGATCCAGAGGCGCGGTTCATTGAAGCGGATCAGTTGCGCGGACCACATTTGATGCTGGCCCACATCGGTTGTGACGATTG
>JBBROT010000005.1:0-23221 GCA_038229155.1 Bryobacterales bacterium
ATCGCGGAAATGGGAATCGAAGACCCATAGCGCATTCGCAAAGCCTTGCGGGTAAGGCGGCTGCACGTCGCCGGTACCCATGTTTTGAGTTTGGGGGTAAAGCAGCCAGCGCCGGTGGCCCACTTCCGGGTTGCTGTTGCCGGCATCCATCATGTATTGTGCGACGCAGCCGGGGTCGTTCAGGTAAGGGATGTTGAGGCAGAGATTGGATTGGGACGCGGCATCGGCACCGGCGGCGGTGAAGTACATCCAGGTGGAGGGCGGGTTGTGGTTTAGTTGCGCGTTGGCGCTCATCATGAGGGCGGCTTGCTGATCGCCGCTGCTGAAGTTGGGGAGGAAGGAAATTGGCGTGGGAACGCCTGCCATCTGGCGGAAATAATTGATGCGCAGCAGGACGGCGTCTTTGTAGACCTGTGTGGTGCTGCCGGCATCGCCGAGATTGACGTTGCCGCTCCAGCCGGTGGCGACGGTTGTCGAGGGGAGGAAAGTGTTCAGGTATGCGTTTACTACTCCGGCGCGGCTGGAGGTATCGATCCAGGTGGGGGTGACGGAGAAGTGAATTGGGGTTGCTGAGGGAGTAGCGAGACGGGCGGGGCTGGCGGGGGGGCGGCCGATCTGGACTTGCTGCTGCGCGCCCAGATGGCCGGTGCCGAGGCACGCGAGAAAACCGGTTACTAAGAAAACAAGCCGCACGTATCCGAATTTAGAGTGCGGAGCACGCAGGCTTACTCTCACGCGATCTTTCGCGGGCGCGGTTTCGGGGCATAATCGTTAGCTGTGACCGCACAGCAAATTCTTTCTTTCATTACCGATATCGGCGTGGTGCCGGTGGTGCGTACGGCAAGCGCCGATTCAGCGATTCAGGCCATTGAGGCGATCTATCGAGGCGGGATACGGTCGGCTGAAATCACCATGACCGTTCCCGGTGCTCTGAAGGCGCTAGAAAAAGTGGCGGATCAGTTCGGCGACAAGATCATGCTGGGCGCGGGGACGGTGCTGGACCCGGAGACCGCGCGTAGCTGCATGCTTGCCGGCGCGCAGTTCTTCGTGACGCCCAACCTGCGGCTTTCGACGATTGCGATGTGCAAGCGCTATTCGAAGGTGATCTGCGTGGGCGCTCTGACGGCGACCGAAGTGGTGACGGCGTGGGAAGCCGGTGCCGATGTGATCAAGATTTTCCCGGCCGATGCGGTGGGCGGGCCGAAGTACATCAAGGCCTTGAAAGCGCCGCTGCCGCATGTGGAGATGATTCCGACGGGCGGCGTAACGATTGAGACCACGCCGGAGTTTTTGCGGGCTGGCGCGGCGGCGGTGGCGGCGGGCGGCGAACTGGTGAACGCCAAACTGATTGCGGATGGCAATTATGCGGAGATTGAGAACCGGGCCAAGCAGTTCCTGGAAGCGGTGAAGAAGGGGCGTAGTTAGCGATTCAGAAGCTGCTGATAGACGCGCCAGACTGGTTCGGCGCTCTGTTCCCAGGTATAGCGGGCGATGGCTTCGCGGTGCGCGTTCGTTCCCAGCTTGCGGCGTAGATTGAGCTCCTGGGTTAGAAGGGCGATGGCTTGCGCGATGGCATCGGGAGAGCGCGGGGGGACCAGCAGGCCGGTTTCCCGGTCGGCAATCACGTCGCGCATGCCGGCAGTATCGGTTGTGATGACGGGCAGGCCACTGTACATGGCCTCCATGAGCGTGAGCGGCGTGCCTTCAAAGACACTGGGGAGCAGGAAGGCATCGGCGCTGGCCATGGCTTGCGCGGCTTCGCGGTCGGTGTGCGCGTCGATTACGGTGACGCGGTGGCGGACGGCTTCGGGGAAATCGGCGCGGATGCGGGCGGCATCGGCACCAGCGCCGAGGGTTACGAATTCAAGGGTTTCAGGCGCTTTGGCGAAGGCGGCGACGGCGTCCTGATTGCCTTTGCGCGCGAGCCAGGTGCCGGCGAAGAGGATGCGGCGGAAGCGGGTGTAATCGCGAGCGGCGGCTGCTTCGGCGTAAACCGGGGAGGCGGCGGGGAAGATGCGCGTGATCTTGTTGGCGCTGATTTTGAAACGCTGCGTGAGGAAGGCGCGGTCTTGATGGTTCAGGCAGAATACGTGATCGGCTTGCGTGAGCGCGAGGCGGGATTGCCAGAGCGAGGTGAGCGGGTAGAGGATTTGAGTGCGCGCGGACGGGCCGCCGCGGCCGAGCTTCTTGTCTTCGAGGGACACTTCCCAGCCGCGCTGTTCGACGCCGTGGGACGTGACGGTGACTTTGCATTTGCCTTTCAGGAGCGCGACCAGGGCGCCGGAGGGTTCGTGCACGTTGACGATATCGAACCGGCCCGCTTTCGCGCGCTGAGCCACTAAGTAAGGGTAAATGAAGCGCTGCCAAGGGTTGCGATATTGCGGAGGGACATCTTCGCTGCAGAAGTATTCGACGTGCGCGCCGCGGGAGGCGATGCGGTCGTGAATTTCGCCCATGATGCGGCTCATGCCGCCGGTGCGAGCTTGCGGGACGTTGTGGGCGACTAGGATGCGCATGCGTTTTCAAGAATAGGCAGCAGCAGGTCCATGTGGCGCTCCAGGGTGAATGCCTGGGCGGCATTGTGCATGTTTGTGCGTGCTTGCGAAAGCGATGCACAACGCACAACGGCTTCGGCGAAGGCTTCGGGGGTGAGGGAATCGGCGGGGGCGAGGGTGCCGTTGATGCCGTCGGTGAGCCAATCGGGGATGCCGCCGACGGCGAAAGCGGCGACGGGAAGCCCGAGTTCGAGACCAGCCAGACCGAAGGGTTCGGGCCAGATGCTGGGCATGGCGAAGAGGTGGTGCGTCTCCGCCAGTTGGCGCAGCGCGGACTGGCTGACCCAACCGGGGAAGGCGGCGTTGGTGCCGAGATGGGCGCAGAGACGCTGTATTTCGGCGCGTTCGGGCCCCTCGCCGGCGAAGGTGATTTCAACGGGGATGGGCATTCGGCGGCGGATGAGCGGGACGGCGGCGGCGAGGAGAGCCGCGCCCTTGATGCGCGTCATGCGGCCTGCGAAGAGGATGCGGAAGTTGCCGGCGGGGGCGGGCGGGAGCGCGGGCCTCGGTGCGACGAAGAGCGGGGCGCGCTGGACGTTAGCAAGATGGTGGTTGCGGTATTCCGCTTCCATGTGGCGGGAGGCGGTGACGACGGTATGGGCGCGGTGCATGGCTTCGAGGCGGCCGGATTGGGCCCGGTAATCGCGGATGGCGACCAGCGGATTCCAACCACCGCAATTTCTGGGAAGGTATTCGGCCAGGCAGGCGGCCCCGAAGCGGCGCGGACAGGGCGCGGGATGGGGTAATTTACGAGTCTTTTCGCCGGAGATGCAGGTCCCGTGGTAATTGTGCGCGAAATGGACGACTGGGGCGAGGCCGGAAAGCTGGTATTCGCGATCAGGAGACTGGAGCCCGTGGTTGAAAATAACGTTTTTCCGGAACGAAGCCAATTTTGCCCAATCGCGGGTGTGTTGGCTGGCCTGAATGAGTGGTCCGAAATCGGCTTCGGCTTCATGGAATAGGAGCACTTCGTGGCCGCGCGCTTCGAGTTCCGGGATGACGCCGTGGAGGTAGCTTTCAGTCCCTCCGACGAGTTTGCGATGGTGGTTGGTGATGGCGATTCTCACCGGTGAGCAGCCATCAAGTTTCGGATTGTATTTTCTATTGCAAATTGTTCATTATAGAGAGTTAAAGCCATTGATCGAAGCAGTTCTCTAAAAGTCTCATCCGACAGAACGCGCGACAATTGCAGCGCGATTCCCTCGGCATCGGAGCCAAGAGCAACCGCGCCAGTTTCGCGCCAGAGCGGCTCAGTAAACTTGCCCGTATTGGTCACAATGGCCATCCCGTGCGCGAGCGATGCCATGACGGTGCCACGGCGGGTGGAAACGCCGTCCGGGTAGAGGTGAAAAATGGCTTCGCAGGATTGGATCGCCTGGGAGAGAGCGTAGGGCTCGAGTTCGCCTGCCGCGCGCGCATTTTTGTGACGGACACGTTGCGAATCCCGGCCCAGGAGCAGGACCGGGGCATCCGATCTGTCCAGGACCTGGTTCAGAACGGCCCTGGTGCCGTCATCATACTGCCCGAAGTAACCCACTGGGTGAATGCGGGGGGTGTAAGTTGTTGAAACGGGGATATTACTAGGCACCGGGAGCCATGTGAACGGTATTTTGCGGCCCAAGGCAAAAGGGCGCATTCGCGCTTCCCAGGCGGGAATGGAGATCCACACGTGTTCGGCGCGGCGGAAAAGAACGATGGTCATGAGGCGGTGTACGGCAGCTACCGCGTCGTGCCGCATGCCGCCTTCGCCAAAGCCCAGGCCCGGTTCGTGAACCATGATCTCGAGCGGCTCAGGGCGCTGGGCGATCCAGCGGCAGAAGCGGACGTTCATGGAACTGCGGCCGAAACTGTGCGGCACCCATTGCAGCAGAATACGACCCGGCGCGGCGGAGGCATCGAGTTCACGGCCCACGCGCGCCATGCCGGCGGGGGTAAAGCCGCCGAATTCGTGGCACCAGACGCGAACCGGCTGCCCGGCGGCGGAGAGCGCGGAGGCCAGTTGCGCGGTGTAATCGCTGACGCCGCCGGGCTGCGGGGGATATTCACCGGTGATGATGTGCCAGGTGGTCAGACGGCTTCCAGCCAGACCTGGCCGTGTTCGTTGAGGGGGTCGCTTTGGCCGCTGAGCGCGACGGGGCGGAGGCGGAGTTCGGCCAGCAATGCCTCCGCGCTGGCCAGGGTGGTGTTGGCGGAAGCCCAGACGTTGGGGTGCATTTCGACGACGATGAGCGGGCGGTGCGAGAGGATGGTTGCGCGAGCGCCGCGCAAGGCCTCGATTTCGAACCCTTCGATATCGATGAGCAGGACATCGGGAGGCGCGTTTCCAGCGGCGCAGAACGCGTCGACGGTGGTGACGGTGACGCGTTCGCTACGTGCCGTTTGGGCGAGCGAGTTGTTCGGTTCGGCGAGGCGGCTCATGCCGCTGGCACCTTCGGCGAAGAGCGTTTGTTCGCCGGGTTCGGCGGCGATGGCGGCGGGAACCACCTGGACGCGGCTGGTGAGCGCGTTCCAGAGGATGTGTTGAGCCAGCACGTCGCGGGCACCCTGATTGGGTTCGAACGCCACGATCTTGCCTGAAGGCGCGCTCCAGTGCGCGAGTTGCAGAACGTACGCGCCGACGTTGGCACCGACATCGAAACACGTCATGCCGGCCCGGATACGCTTCGAGAGGAACGCGGCGGTTTCGGTCTCGTAATTCTGGCCGAAGCGGGGGCGCTCAGCGGGGGCGATGCGGTATTCGACGCCGTTCACGGTCCAGTGTATGCCCTGGCCGCCGTGCAGCGAACCGAGCAGCGCTTCGTAGGCGGGGCGCAGGCCGCGAATGAGCGCGGAATTGCGGCCCAACAAGGCGGAGACGCGGCGGGCGGCGGCTTCAACAATCGGCATAGATTTGGAGACACCTCTCGACGACAGCGGGCCAGGTGAAGTGCCGCGGCATGCAGGTGCGTTCGGGATTGTCGCGCAGCGCGGCTGGGCGAATGAGCGCGGAGACGCGGCCTGGCAAGGCGGAGATGCGGCGGGCGGCGAGTTCAACAATCGGCATAGATTTTGAGGCAGCTTTCGACGACAACGGGCCCGGTGAAGTGCTGCAGGACGCCGGCGCGTTCGGGATTGTCGCGAAGCGCGGCTCGGCGAATGAGCGCGGAGACGCGGCGGGAGGCTTCAACAATCGGCATAGATTTTGAGGCACCTTTCGACGACAGCGGGCCAGGTGAAGTGCCGCAGGACGCGCGCGCGGGCAGCATCGCCCATGGCGCGCGCGCGTTCGGGATTGTCGCGCAGGTAGAGCAGCTTTTCCCGCAGCGCCGCTGGATCGTTAGGAGGGACAACGAAGCCTGTGACGCCATCTTCGACAATTTCAGGCATGCTGGCGACGTTAGTGCAGATGGCCGGGGTGCCGCAGGCCATGCCTTCGAGCAGCGTCTGGCCGAGCAGTTCGGGGATGAGCGTCTGATCGCCGTATAGCGTTTTGTAGACGCTGGGGAGAACGATGCACAGCGCGGAACGGTAGGCTTCGATGAGCCGCTCATCGGTGGAATCGTGATGGAAGATGACGTTCTTCCCTTGCGCGAGCCGCTGAATTTCACGGAAGAATTCGGGGTGATACGCCTGGCCGATAATATCGAGCGTCATGCCTTCCGGCAAGGCCTCTACAAGATAATTCACGCCCTTGTGGGGCAGGATGCGGCCCACGAAAAGCACGTTGCCGGTGCGGGGAACGGCGGGGTTGGGAGAGAAGCGCGCGGTATCGACGCCGCCCATGATGACGTGCGCGCGTGGGCTTGCGGCCTGCTTCGAAACGGTGCGGCTATAAGCGCTGATGTGGAGATGGCCCTGGAACCAATTTTCGGTTGAGATGTAGCGGGAGATGTCCCAACCGCCGCCACCGAGATCGCTGACGAAGACCTTCTTGCCGGTGACGCGCGCCAGAGCCGCCGCGGAGCTGGACATGACGATGTGGCGCTGATGGCAATGGATGACGTCAGCTTCGCGCAAGGCCGCGACGGCGCGGAGGGAGAACGGATTCGAAGCCAACCCGCGCACATGAATAGGGTTGCCGAAGATGCGGATGTTCAGGTTGCCCATTTTTTCAGAGCGATCGGCTTGGCCGAAACTGACCAGCGTGGTGGGCGTGCGGTCGGCCATGTGGCGCGCCAGTTCCAAGGCGTACCGCTCCGCGCCGCCCAGGATGCCGCCGCCGGCATGAGAAAAAAGCGCCGGCACGGTATGAATCACTCGCACATGTTAGGGTAACGCAGTGGGGGCGCGGGAAGACGCGATGGGGTTGTGCGCGGAGTGCCGCTGGCGCAGAGAGGTTGTGTCAGACAGAGGCAGCCGGTTTCAACTTTGCCTGAAGGCGGCGGAAGACGCCTCGTTTCCGAAGTATCCCCGGCTGCCGGTGTTGGTGTGCCGAGGGTTTGAGCAAGCGCCCACTAGTTCGTATTGAGCACGTTCGCGACACGGTCCGACAATTGACGAAAGGTGAAAGGCTTAGGTATGAATCCGGCAATTCGTAGCCCTGAGAATTCCTGATACACTTCGTCTTCGCTGAATCCGCTACAGACCAGGACCGGCAACTCGATTCCCAGCAAAACGAGTTGCTGCATAAACTGTTTGCCGCTCATGCCCGGCATGCTCAAATCGAGAACAATGAGAGCGATTGGGCTCTCTAATGTCTCACGAAGAATGGCTAAAGCTTCTGCTCCGCCAGCCGCCACGCGAACCGAAACTCCGGAAGCTTCGAGACCTACTTTTGCTAATTGCCGGATCATTTCTTCGTCATCCACAACAAGCACCGTTCCGCGGCGCGATTGTTGCGGAGACCGGGCCACCGGTACCTGAGCGTGCTTCCTGCGCAACGATGCCGGCAGGAAGACACGGAAGGTGGAGCCGTGGCCGATTTCGCTTTGAACTTCAAGCGCTCCCTGTTGCGTTCTGAGTATTCCTTCCAGGGCTGAAAGCCCCAAGCCGCGGCCGGTAAACTTGGTCGTGAAGAAGGGGTCGAATATCTTTGCCTTAGTCGCCTCATCCATCCCGGAACCGGTATCCTGGACCTCCAGCACAACATAAAGTTTCGGAATAACACTACCCAGGACCGGTTCGATGGTCTCTATCTGGGAGGCGGTAATTTCGAGCGGGTACGTCTTCAAAGTAACGGAGCCGCTGGTGGATTTATCGATTGCCTCCACTGCATTCAAGACCAGGTTCATCACTACTTGCTGCATCTGCCCTGGATCGGCTTCCACCATGAGCAGACCTTTTCCTGTTTGCAAAGTGAGTTGTACAGAATTGGGAATTGAAGCTTTGACCAGATCGCAAGCACTTCGAATCACCTCGCCCATATCGACTAGTTGGATGACAAATTGGCCTTTGCCGGCATAAGCCAGCATCTGGCGCGTGAGATGAGCGGCACTCTCGCCCGCCCGCACGATATTGGCTAGAATTTCCTGCAGAGGATGAGAGGACGGCAGTGTGTCTATGACGAAGCTTGCTCCGCCCAGAATAGGGACCAGCAGGTTGTTAAAATCGTGCGCTATGCCGCCTGCGAGTAAACCCAGGCTTTCGAGCTTCTGCTTATTAAGCAAAGCCGTTTCAGCCCGCTTCTGATCTTCGATATCGGTGCTGGTGCCGAACCACTTCTCTATCTGACCCGCTTCGGTACCGATGGGCACAGCGCGGGAAAGATACCAGCGGAAGCTACCGCCCGAAACGTTTCTGAGCCGATGTTCAATTTGAAATGCCGAAAGCGACTTCAGCCCAGCCGACCACTCGCGGAGCGAACGATCCTTGTCATCGGGATGGAGCAACGCCTGCCAGCCTGCCCAGTTGAATGAATCCAGATCGATGCCAAGATACTCAAACCATTTCGAATTGACGAAGTCCAGAGTGCCTTGCGGTGTTGCCGTCCAAACAATCTGAGGAATCGCTTCGATCAGTTTCCGGTATTGCAGTTCGCTGGCTTGAAGAGCGCGTTGCTGGATTTCGACTTCTTGTTCCGCCTGTTGCCTTTGAAGAATCTCAGCCTGAAGCAGCGCGTTCAGCGCTTCGGCGGATTCGGTAAGTTCATGCTGGCGTACCGAACCGATAATCAATGCCTGGTTCAGAGCGATTGCCTGGTGATGAAACGGCGTGGTTTCAGTTACCTGAATAATGATCCCGGTTCCGCCCGGATCGGCCGAGCGAATCGACCACATGACGTATGACCAACAAAAGGGGTTCGCGACGGCATTATCCTGACCTACGTGGGTTTCTGTCTGGCCCGTACGATGCACGCGATCGAGAAGCGAGAGAAGCTCACTGCTTTCGCATACAGCATGGGAGAAAGTGCAGCCGATCAGATCGCATTCCGGCTCGCCGATTAAAAAGCAAAAAGCTGGATTGACGTAACGAATAACGTGGTCATGTCCCTCGACAAAGACCATCGGCATAGGCGCGGTATCGATCATCGCGCTGCAAAATTCCGACATGCCGGTGTCCGTCACAATGACCCTTCCGTCTTGATTCAACCATCACCTCTACTTGCAATTACTTCTGTGGTGTCGATCCATCTATGCGCTTGGGGATGCCCGTAATTAGATTATCGTAGCCTTTGAGGCTTTGCCCTATAACGACTCCGCGGCTATTAATTTCGTATTCACGGATTTCATCGCTGTGAGCGCCGCCCCGCATCTTGAGAACCATTAAGATCCTGCGCAAGCGGCCCTCGATTTCAACATAGCGAAGCCGGATGATGTCGTCAGTCAGGAACGAAATGGAATAGGTACTGAAGAGCAATTCGGTGAAAGACTCCTCCATTTCCACCGTACTCAAAACGGTGACGCCGATTCCGGTCAGGGAATAGATCATTCGATAGAGCGATTCCCGGAAATCGGCACGAAACCCGGGGGCGAGAGCCATTTCAAAACCCGCCAGAGAATCGAAGACCAAACGCTTGGCACCCGTTTGTTTTATCGAGTCAAGTATCTCTTGCACGGTTTCGTCCACTGACAAATCAAGTGGCCGGAGATAAATCACCTTTAGTTTTCCTTCTTTTTCCGGCGTCTTCAGATCTAAACCGAAGGTGCCGGCCCGCCTGACATATCCCTCGGGGCGCTCTTCAAAGATCGCGACAATTCCGGCTTCGCCTTCACGTAAACCGGCGTTGATGAAGTGTGTTGCCAGAAGGGATTTTCCGGTTCCCGATGAGCCGGCTATTAAGAGGCTGTCGCCTTCCGGAATGCCGCCACCCAGCATGTCATCCAATTCCGGAATTCCCATGGAAAGGCGTTTCTCAGACACTGACGTTTGGGTTCGCCCGCTCAATCCCATGGTTCTGGAGAAAGCCTGCAACCCGTTATCCGTGATGCGAAACGTGTGCAACCCCGGCACTGACAATTGCCCACGTAGCTTGACGATCTGCAGCTTACGCACGATGGAATTGCGCTCCACATTTTGATAGAGCCAGAAAAGGCCGTCGGCAACGGTAAACACCGGGTTGTCTTGGATCTCTGACTCGGCGTATTCACCAATCAGAAAGGTTGTCGCCTCCCAGCTGGTTAGTAATAAGCCTAAGTGCTGCACAAAAAGCTGAACTTCCATTTCGCTGTCATGGGCTTTGCGCATTACTGTGCGGAAAGAATCCACAACAACAATCCGCGGACTGGCTGCTTCAACCTCCTTGGTGATCTCTTCCAGTATTCCATCAAGTCCCCGGTCCACCAGCACCTGACTCAGATTGATAAAGCGAATGGAATTGTTCAGTTTCGAGAAATCGAAAAACGAATATTGCTGCTGGTAACGCAGCATTTTCAAGGCGGGTTCGCCGAGGACTGTGAAATATAGCGCGGGGTGCTCTGGTGTTGCATTAGCGAAGACGAACTGATGAGCCAGTGTAGTCTTGCCGCATCCAGGCGTACCCGCGATAATGTTAAATGAAAATTCCGGCAGACCGCCGCCCAGAATTTCATCCAGCCCGGGAACTCCGGTTGGCAACTTGTTGATCGTGACTCTATCTGATTGATTCATGTTCGCTTTCTCTGAAAAGTGCCGTACCGAGGGGAGTAAACTCCGGTTTTAAATCCTGCAATATTCGCATCACCATACGTTCCCCAATGAAGGCGGCAAGCAACTCGAGTAGTTTGGTTAGAAGCACCGCGCCCGCCTCCGCATGAACGGCAAGGTCCCGCGCACCTTCCAGCGAACCATCTGGCGTGACATGAAGGGCGCACATACTGGGCACCTGCACTTTTACCAGAGCTAAAGCACGTGCAAGGAGCGCGCGAAAGCCCGCGACTCCGACGAGAACACTCAGGGAATGACGCAGCCGCTCTATAACACGAAAAACAGGGGGAACGTCTCCGAGGGGTACACCCGGCGTACTGGCTTCCAGACTGATAAGCTGTTGCGCGAGCCCTTCCATCCTTAGATCGGCGGCGTTTCGGTTTACAGCTTCCATTGTTTTGTATTCTGGAGCTTCGGAGAACCTTCCTATCGTTACACGGAACTGGTTCCCCGGCAGAACAGTGGGATGAGTTAGTGCGGCAATGCGAAAGTAAGTAGCGCTCCGCCCGAAGGCATGGTGACGTACTGCCGGCCGGCAATTTCGTATGTCATGGGAGAAGTGACCAGGCGCGCGCCGGTGTTCATCTTCCATAAGTTCTTGCCGGTTTGCGCGTTGAAGGCCATCAGGTAGCCATCTTCATCGCCCGCGAAGATCAGGTTGCCGGCAGTGGAGAGCGTGCCCGCCCAGGGAGCCTTCTGATAACGGAATTCCCAGGCAGTTTTGCCGGTAAGAGGCTCATAAGCCTTAAGCAGGCCCCATTCCTTTTCATCCGTCGCGCCGCGGAATACGCTGCCCCAATAGGCTTTGCCCGCGGTATAGACGGGAGGCTCGGCATAGAAGACGTCGCACTGTTCGCGGACAGCGAAATAGAAAAGCCTGGTATCGGGATTGTAGGATGGCGCCATCCAGTTGGTGGCTCCCGCAAGGCCAGGGCACACGCGTACACCTTCGGCGGTGGGGGTGGCACCGGGCAGCAGTTGCGGCCGGCCTTTATCATCGAGGCCCTTGGCCCAGGTCTGGCGGGCGAAGGGGCGGCCGGTGAGGAACTCGCCTGTTTCGCGATCGAGGATGTAGAAGAAGGCGTTGCGATTGGCCTGCATCACCACCTTCCGGGGCTTACCGCGCCATTCGATATCGAGCAGCATGGGCGTCTCTTCGGCGTCCCAATCGTGAAGGTCGTGCGGGGTGAACTGGAAGTGCCATTTGAGCTTACCGGTGTCGGGATCGAGCGCGACCAGAGAGCAGGAGTAAAGGTTATCGCCCTTGCGTACTTCGCCGAAAAGATCGGGCCCGGGGTTGCCGACGCCCCAATAGGTGAGGTTCAGTTTGGGGTCATAGGTGCCGGTCATCCAGGCGGGGCCGCCGCCGCGCATGGCGGAATCGCCCATCCAGGTATCGCCGCCGGGTTCGCCCTTCAGAGGCACGGTCCAGAAGCGCCAGGCGCGTTTGCCGGTGGCCGCATCGTAGGCATCGATGAAGCCGCGGACGCCTTGTTCGCCACCCGAAATTCCGACGAGCACTTTATCGTGAATGACCAGCGGCGCGAGCGATCCATAGTGGGTACCGGCCTTGTAAGGCGCCATTTCCACCTGCCAGATAAGACGGCCTGTCTTGGCTTCAAGCGCGACCACGTTCGAATCCGGCGTGACCATGAAGAGGCGGTCGCCCGCGATGGCCATGCCGCGGTTCACGCCTGACAGTTTGCGATCAGGCGGAAAGGAGTGTTTGTATTGCCAGAGCTGGCGGCCGGATTTGGCATCGAGAGCGATGGCGATGCCCTTCGGCGCGGTGATGTACATGACTCCATCGACCACGAGCGGCATGGTTTCGAAAGCGCCGGTTTCGCCGGTCTGATAGATCCAATCCAGACGCAGGTTCTGGACATTGTCAGAGGTGATCTGTTTCAGATTGCGATGGCGGATGGCGCTGTAATCGCCCCAATAGGTGAGCCAGTTGTTCGGCTCAGACTGAGCGTTGTTCAGGCGCTCTGGAGTCACCTGCGCGCACAGGGTGAAGAGGGGAAGCAGGAACACCGGCAGAAGCTTTTTCATTAGTGGATACCCTTTGCCTTATCGGCATCCTTGCCCGCGCTGACGCCGCCGCGCAGAGTTTCGAGATAGCCGATGAGGTCGTTCAGATCTTTGGCCGGAAGGCGCTTATAGGCAGGCATGAGGGACTGCGTTTCCGGCACGATCTGCTTCAGTTCGGCTTTGTCGAAGAGAGCGAAGGTCTGGTCCGGTTTGCGGATCTGAACGGAGAAGGTATCTTCGTTGACCCGCACGCCTTTCACCTTCGCGCCGTCTTTGAGCACGGCGGTGACGCCTTCGTATTCCGTGGGAATATCGGCGTTGGGTTCGATGATGGATTGTTTCAAATAATCGACGGAGCGTGCCGCACCGATTCGCGAAAGCTCAGGGCCGTAAACGCTGCCCTGGTTTCCGATGCGATGGCAGTTGGCGCAACCGCTGGAAGCATAGACTTGCTGGCCGTGCGCGGGATCGCCGGTGATGATGGCGGATTTTACTTCGGAGCCCGCCAGGGTGCGGATGTAGTGGATCAGGTGCTCCACATCGTCGGCCTGCAGGCTTTCAAAAGATGGCATGGTGGTTCCGGCAATGCCGTTCTTGATGATGGCCGTGAGGTCGGCATCGTTGGTGTTGTGGACCAGACGCGGAGAGATCAAGCTGGGTCCGCGGCCCCCGGCGGCGGTGAGCCCGTGGCAGAAGGCGCAGTTACTGCGAAAGAGCGCTTTGCCGGAACTGATGTCCTGCTCATTTTGGGCCAGGCAGGAGAGGGCGAACAAGGCCAGGAATGCGATTTTCATTTGGCTGCGATGGTGACGGCGGCTTCGGTGGTGCCCCACATGATTTTCAGTTTGCCATCGGCAATGGCGAGCGTGAGTTGCTCCACGGGAGCGGCCATTTTAGTGACTGTCATATTGGTCTGGCCCAGATCTTGTGCCTTATTCTCTTCGTGATCGAGACCCCACTGATCCGCCTTCTTGTTGACGATCAGCTTCCAGGTTTTTTCACCGGGGATGGCAAAAAGCGCGTAGGTGCCGGCAGGGACAGACACGGTGCCGAGCATGATGTCCTTATCCGTGGCAAGAGTGGTGGCGGCGTCCGCGCCGATTCGCCAGACCTTCCCATAAGGCGCGAGTTCGGTACCGAGAGGGCGGCCCCGGAGCGAGGGGCGGCCATAGGTGACAGTGATCTTAGCCGACCCGGCGGTGCCAGTGATGGTTTCGTGCGGACTGCGCTGCGCGGCAAGCGGCGCGGCTAACAACAGCAAAGCTACAAGTGTTCGCATGTGTGTTCGATTCTACTGCAAGATTCCGCGCACGAATATATTGTGCGCGTTTTTACGGCGCGACGGCCAGTGTGGCGGTATTGCTGGCGCGGCCGTCAACGGTGACAATCACTGGCGCGGTAGTGGATGAAATGCCGGTGGGGACCTGGCAATTGATCTGATCGAGCACAGTATAGCCGGGGGCCACGCCCGCAAACTGAATGGGGCACGCGCGGCCGCCTACGGTGACGGAGATGTTGGCACCGGTAGTGTTAGGCCGGGGTATGGAAACGAAGGTGAGGCCCGTGAGATAGAGCGAGACATAATCGCCACCATGCAACGGAGTGTTCGGCGAAACAAGAATGTTGGTGACGGCGTTGAGAGCGCTTGCGGGACCGGCACCGCTGGAATTTTGCGTGAAGAGAGCGGGCACGTTGGGCGGCGTGAAGACGTTGATGGTGTCAGAGCCGGTGCGGGTGGTGACGGTGATGGGGATGGCTGTTCTTGCGGGGTCTGAGGTAAGGATGGCATTCACCTGGTTGGGACTGGTGGCAAGCACCGTGAGAACAGTGGAGCCGCTGGTGACCTGCGCTTCATCGAGATTGGTGCCGTAGATGGAGATGTAAGAGTTGGGTCCGACGGCAAGCGGCGTGATGTTTGCGGCGGAGGGCAGCACGCGCGCGATCTGCGGACCATCTTTGAAGACGCGCGTGGTGACGGTGCCGATGGTGACGCGGAAGGTCTGTGTCAGGTCAGTGCCACTGGCGGTGAGAGTGAATGTCTGTGTGGGGAACAAAGGGAAATATTCGGAGTAGGCAACCGCGCCGGCACGGATGCTGAGAGGCCCGCTGCTGGCTGTGGCTTTAGTGATGGCCTGGTATTGTCCGCTGGCCGCTTTGGCGCGGAGCGCAACACCGCCGCTGGTGGCGAGGAATTCATTTTCGGAAGCGGGCTGGCCGAAGATGGTGTAATCGGGACCGTCCCCCAGGAAAGAGGTGACGATGCGCGCGGGGATATCGCCGGGGCCTTTCACGTCCGCGATTCCGGCGGTACCGGCGGGGCAGAGCGCCGCGAGCGTGATGATACCGGGCCCGGTGTGGCAGACAGGCAGGATGCGAGTGCGATTCGGGCGGGCGAAGCCGATGGAGGCGCTGGTCAACGACACGATGCCATCATCGAAGCGCGGCAGTACGGCTTGTCCGGTTCCTCCATTGCCCGCAATGGCCAGAACATCCAGGCCGCGCAGATCGTCCATACCCTGGTTCCAGGTGTTTAAATCGAACAGAAACACGCTGCCGGTGGCGAGCTCCTCAAGCTGCTTATCGAAAGAGAAGCCGAGCGCGGCGGGCGTGCCGAAATGCGGCGTAGCAAGAAACACAATTTTGCGAATTGGCAGAATAAACGGGGGCGTGTATGTTCCGTCAAGCTGCTTGCCTTCGAGATAGCTGCGGACGATCAAGCCGCCCATGCTGTGCGCCACGACATCGACAAGGGGAACCGCGGTGCCGTCACTGTATTTGAGAGAGCCCAGGTAGAGGCCGAACGTGTTGCCCAGCTCTTCGATGGACGGTTTGGCAGCGGTGGTGAAGGCGCAGTTATCGAAAAAGAGGCTGACGCGATTCTGAGTTTGGAGAACCTGATCGAAAACTCCGAAAGTGTTCGGGAAGTTGGATGATTTGCAATCGGCCTGGTAGCCGTTCACGAAAATGACGGGCGGGTTCGGGCCCTTGGGTATGGCGACGGAGCTGACGAGTTGAGCGCTGGCGCTGGCGGCGGTAAGAAGGAAAAGGAATAATCGCATGGGAATATTTCTTGCAGAAGGATATCATTACCCGGCTCGCTAGAGGCCTTGCAGGTCCGTGCCGAACATATAGAACGCGATAAAAATCATGAGCCATATCAGGTTCGTGAAATGCGTGAAGAGCGCGGCGGCGCCCACATCGGAGCGCTCGATTTTGGCGGTGACGGTGATCAGGTAAGGCAGCCCGGCGATGAGATGGAGCGCGTGGAAGCCAGTGACCAGGCAGAAGGTGCCCGCGAAGATTTCGGGAGGCTTTTCAAAGAACAGTAGGCGGCCCCATTCCATGGCGTCGCAGATGAGGAACGTGACCCAGAGGCCAACGGTGGCGGCGGTGAAGCGGCTGGCCAGGACCGTGTCTTTCCGGGTTTGCGCATGCGCCGCGGCGGCCATGGTGAAGCTTCCCGCGAAGGCGAAGAGCGTCATCGCGATGGCCATGATGGCGCTGGCGAAATGGAGTGCCTGCGCCCAGGCGGGCGAGCGCAAACGCAGATAGAGGTAGGTGAGAAACAGGATGAGGAACAGCGCTGCATCAGCCAGCAGGAACCGCAGCATGGCCCGTTGACGCCGGGTGTGGGCGAGCAGAATGGGCAGTGGCTTATCCGCGGTAAATCAGGAGCAGCATGAGGCCGAGCCACAGCACATCGAGGAAATGCCAAAAGACGACGGAGACAGCGACAAAGGTGCGTTTCGCGGCCCCGAGTTGGAAGCGGAGCGCGGCTTGCGCCACCCAGAGCAGCGCGCCCAGGCCGACGATGGCGTGCGCGGCGTGGGTCCAGGTGAGGATATAGAAGAAGCCGTTGCTGGGGTTGCCCGATGCATAGACGCCACTCTGGCTCAATTGCCGCCAAGCCAGAATTTGCCCGGCCAGAAACGCGGCACCCAGGAGTGTGCCGATGCACCAGAACCAGTTGAATAAGACGCGATGGCGGCCGCGAAGGCCGCGGCGCGCGAGATCGAGAAACACGCTGCTTGCCAGAAGAATTGCGGTGTTCGGCCAGAGGATGGCCGGTAGGGGCATCTTCACCCAATCGTTGCTGAGGCGATGCCGGACAATCATGGCGAACGCAAGAGCGGCGAAGGTAATGACGCTGGCGATCATCATGACGGCCAGACCGATCAGTGAAGTCTTGCGTTGCGCGCCGCGTTCCGGGTTTGAATCGTCACCGTCGCCGCCGCCGCCCGGATCCGGTGGCGTGACAACAGGCGGTCGTCCGCCTTCGATCAGGATTCCTGGCATCGGCTTACATCCTTATCCTATCGGATGCGGCAGAAGCCGAGCACGTGGAGTATTTTCGGTTAAGCGGCTTCGGGAAAGGCCAACTGGCTCTTGCAAAGGGCCTTGTTCAAGATTGTGACGGCATCGGTGAGCGAGACGCTCTTGGCGATGGAGACTTCAGAGACGAGCATGTGGCGCGCGCGTTCCAGCATCTTCTTTTCGCGGAAGGAAAGCGGCTTATCGGCCTGCAGAATGAGCAGCCCTTTCAGGACTTCGGCGATGTGCAGCAGGTTGCCGCTCTGCATGCGGTCGCAATTGATCTTGAAACGGTTCTTCCAATCGGGGCAATTCCGGCATTCGCCCGTGCCCAGGTAGGTGAGAACGCGGTTGATTTCGGCCGTCTTGGTGATCTTGCGAAGCCCTATATTCTCGACATTGGAGAAGGGCACCATGACGGTCATGCTGGTATAAACCAGGCGCAGCAGGTAAAACTGCTCGAACTGCGCGCCAAAAGAGCGTGTGCTGATATTTTCGATGGTCCCAACGCCTTGATTGGGATACACCACTTTTTCACCGATTTCGAAGGTCATACTTGGATCCCCCTGGATCTACACTGTGGATCAACCACCGCAATCTACCACCGGTTCCGGTTACAGAATTAACACATTTTTGACAAACGATTGATGGTAGGCATAAAAATTTTGAATGTCAAGTATGGGTACTTGAGAGGGCTGTAAACAGGGTCTGCGAAGATACGGGCTGGAAAAGTTGCAACGGATTTACCTGGGCAGTCGGGAGGATGGAGGGAGGTTTTACGGAAGTTATACACCCGGCAAAAGTGTTTATTCGCCGACGCTCCGTACCTGGACTTCGGTCTCCTCCATGAGGAGCCGTTGGAGGGTGCGCAAGTCGTTCAAAATGCGGCTGCTGGCGGTGATGTGGGCGTTCAATTTGTGAAGATTGAACGCTACCAGTTGCAGTGCTTCTTTCCGCCGCACGGCGTGTTCAGCCATGGCTTGCGAAATTTCAGAATCGATATCGCCGCGGGCTTCCTCGATGGCCTCCGCCAGCATCGCGATGTAGCGATGGGAGCCTTCAATGCTGTCAAACGGGGTGCCGGGCATATCGGACTGCCCCTATTCTGTCACAGGAGAGTCATAAAATCAGGGGAAAAGGCAGCGGGCATGGTGGTTGTGTTACCATTTTGGAGTCCCAAACGCGGGGACGTAGCTCAGTTGGTTAGAGCGCCGGCCTGTCACGCCGGAGGTCGCGGGTTCGAGCCCCGTCGTCCCCGCCATTCGAGACAAAAAACGCGCAGGCCCGTCAAAGGTGCGCCGATGGTTGAAAGCGATGTGTGCTAAATCGACTGAACCACGAAAGCACCATTATATTTCGCAATGCTGGCTAGCGGGCTTTACGGAGAATGGCAAAAAGACAGAGCGCTTTTTCGTAACCGACTTGGTGCGGCGCAAACAGTGGACGGCAAAGCCTGCTGCCGTCGGGTACAAAATAGACCTTTATCGCGCAAGCGACGGAGCCGATCCGGTTCGGTGGGAAACGAAACTCGGTGAGTTCGAGCAAATTATCGCGCCGCTTTTTCGAAGGTTTTTTGTAGAGCCAGGGCTTGTCTCTCCAGAGGAATTGTATGACCTTCAGGTCTTTGCGGCGATACAGTTTATTCGCCTACCAGCTTTTCGGCCGTTTATAGAAGGTGTTGCCAAGCAAAATTATCCTGATATATTATCCAGTCTTCTTAGGAGTCGTGAGCACCTCGAGCGGGTTTCCAAGAGGTGTGCCTCCTCGACGGATCTGAGTTTCGAAGTGGGGTGGCCCCCCTTCGGTCGAAATCGGTTTTAAGACAGCCGAGATAATCCACATTCCTGTTAACCGTTTCATGCTGTTGCGCGGCACAACCTATCCAGCGATTCAGGAACCGGTGACCAGAAGAGTGATCGCAAGCGTCAACACATTTACGCTGCTAAACACAAAAGAACAGGTCTACTCCCATACGGTCGAATTTCCGTGGTTGGATGAGCGCGGAAATGTCAGCTACGACTGGGCCAAGTTCTGCAAAAAGTCTATTCTCAAAAGAATTGGTGAAGGGGCACCATTTGCACTGGTAAGGGTCTGTGTGCCCAGCTAGCAAAAACGGTTTAACGGCGGGCCAAGCCGGAATCAGACTGCGAGAGCCGGCTAGACGCCAGTTGAACAGACCGCAGCCGCCAATGTGTAGGCAAGATCGTGTCTGGTGCGTCGGCCCGAATAGCTGCGCGCGAGGACATGAGTTGGCGGTGGGCACGCTCAGGGCGATATTGAAAGACCTTGGCCTACAAATATAAAAGGACATTGGTCATGCTCGGATACCATGCATTTTTTGAACCCGCCGAAGAGGGCGGTTTTATTGTGACTTTTCCGGATTTTGGATTTGGCGTCACTGACGGAAAGAATGAGGCCGAAGCAATCGAAATGGCGGGGGATGCACTGATCTGCCTTCTTGAAATGGTTATTGAAGAAGGCAAACCTCTTCCGGCTTTCACTAAACAGAGAGGCAAACAATACCGCATGGTCCGTCTGCCCGCGATGGTCGCTGCGAAGGCCGAACTTTACCGTGCCTTCATCGCATCCGGCATGAGGAAGAGTGAGCTTGCCAGGCGAACTGGAATCAATAAAGTGAATATTATCGGTTGTTTAATCTGCGGCTGGGCGTTCGGATGAAGGATATGGTCGGCTTTTGCGGCTCTGGGAAAAAGGTTGTTGATCGACGTCGAAGCCGCGTAAGTGCCAATGAACCCTGCGGCACCAGTTATAACTCGTACACGTGTTTCCGCGGCCCAATCTGCGTAATCTGCATTCGCTGCTCCTCCACATGCCGGCCTTCGCCAGCCGTTCCAGATTCGGCGTGCGGCGCCCGGCAATGGTGGCCCACTGCTGCTGGTGAGGCATGATGCATTTTGCGCAAGAGGTCATGGCGATTGCCATCATAGGCCACACATGGATACAGATCTAATGCAGATCCGCATGAATCGATTTTCGCTGTGGCAGACTCAAATTAGGGTGCCGGGGCAGCAATGAAAGAAACTCTCGAATTCGTAGTCCGCCACGGCTACGCCATCCTGTTCGTTTCCGTGCTGGCCGAACAGTGCGGCGTGCCGATTCCGTCACTGCCCATGCTTCTAGCCATCGGGGCGCTCACGGCAAGCGGAAATCTGAACTTCGCGCTCGCGCTTGTCACCGCCGTCGCGGCATGCCTGGTTGCCGATTCCATGTGGTACTGGCTGGGCATTCATAAAGGCTCGTCCATCTTGAATCTGCTGTGCAGAATTTCCCTCGAGCCGGATTCCTGCGTGCGGCGTACGGAGAACATGTTCATCCGTTATGGCGCGCCCGGCCTGCTGTTCGCCAAGTTCGTGCCGGGGCTCAGCACAGCCGCCGCGCCGCTGGCCGGCATGTTCCGCATGAAGATCTGGAAGTTCTTGCTGGCCGATGCCGCGGGCTCCTTCATCTGGGCCGGTTCGTATAGCGCACTTGGGTATCTGTTCCGCAATCAGTTGGAAGATCTGCTGCAAGGCGCGGTGCGCGCGGGCTCGTGGTTTTTCGCCTTCGTGGCTTTGGCGCTGGGCGGATTTTTGCTGTGGAAATATATCCAACGCCGCCGCTTTTACCGCGAACTGCGCATTGCGAGAATCCATCCCGAAGAGTTGAACGAACTCATTGCCGCCGGCGAAATCGTTACCGTGGTGGATCTGCGGAACGCTCTCGAATGGCAGGAGGAAGGCGCTTCGAAAATCCCGGGCGCGGTTCATGTTTCGTTCGAAGACATTGAGGCGAGCATGCCGGACATTCCGACGGATCGCGATCTGGTGCTCTACTGCACTTGACCGAACGAAGCCTCCAGTGCCCGTGCGGCGCTGATCTTCAAGAAACGCGGTGTAAGGCGTGTGAGACCGCTCAGCGGCGGCTTTGAGGGCTGGCGCAAAGCCGGTCTGCCCACCGAACTGGTGCTGCGCCAAGTCGGCGTTTCGGAACGGACTGTAATATAAAGGAATGCTCCCGCGCGTTTGGCTTTTCCTGGCCGTGCTGGCCTTACCGGCCGTCGCGCGCGCACAAGTAATTGAATACGAAACGGGCGGCGTGAAGCACCAAACGCTCACGCGAAACGGCATCACGGTCATGTTCGCGGTGAGCCAGGCGCATGTGCGGGATTACGCCATGATCCAGGTTTCCGTGGCCAACGGCTCGCAAATTTATTCCACCATCCGCCCCGAAGATTTCACTTACACCATGGCCGATGGGCAGGCCATCCGGGCGTCCGCCGCCAATGAGGTGGTGAAGAATCTGCTCGATCGCGGCAACATGGGCGACGTGCAGAAGCTAGTGGTTGCCTACGAAACCAACCTTTATGGGATTGCGAACATGCGCACCACCAACGGGTACGAACAGCGCCGCCGGAATGCGATGGCGGAAGGCGTGCCGGCAAAATTCAAGGCAGCGGCAGCGGCTTCCGCGCTGGCGCTGGTCGCGACGCGTCTTGCTCCGGGCCAATCGACGGATGGCGCGGTCTTCTTTCCCGTGGATCACAAAGCTCTAGGCGCGGGCAAGCTGGTGGTGCATAGCGGTCAGGAAGTTTACGAATTCAACGCGACACAATAGCAGCAAGAGAATAATCGCAACAGAAGCAATCGAACCGGCATCTGTCAAAGTGGTACCCCATACAGCCATGAGCACATCCATTCTGGATCTACCCCAAACATTGGGAGCGTTACGCGCCAGCCGTTTTGCCGGATCGAACCTTGCCGGCAGAAGCGTGAAAGATGAGCTGCGCGCGAATTTGATTGCCAAGCTGCAAACGAAAGAACAGCTTTTCCCCGGCATTATCGGCTATGAAGATACGGTGGTCCCGCAGGTAGTGAATGCGGTTCTGTCGCGGCATAATTTCATTCTGCTCGGGCTGCGCGGCCAAGCGAAGACACGGCTGGTACGCATGCTGGTGACGCTGCTGGATCCGTACGTGCCATATGTCGCGGGCTCTGAAATTCACGATGACCCGTTTCACCCCATCACCAAGCAGGCCCGCGATTTGATCGCGAACCTTGGCGATGCAACGCCCATTGAATATCTGACGCCCGACCAGCGCTACGTTGAAAAGCTGGCCACGCCGGACGTCACTATCGCCGATATGATCGGCGACATCGATCCTATTAAGGCCGCGCGCCGGGGTCAGGATATTTCGAACGAACTAACAGTGCATTACGGTCTGCTGCCGCGCGCGAATCGCGGCATTTTCGCGGTGAATGAATTGCCCGATCTGGCGGGCAAGATTCAAGTGGGCCTCTTCAACATCATGCAGGAGGGCGACGTGCAGATTAAGGGCTACCCCGTCCGGCTTCCGCTCGATGTGCTGCTGGTGTTTACGGCGAACCCGGAAGATTATACGGCGCGCGGCAAAATTATTACGCCTTTGAAAGACCGCATCGGCAGCGAGATTCGCACGCACTATCCCGCGTCGCTCGAACAGGGTCTGGAGATCACGAAGCAGGAAGCCTGGGTGGCCAGGGATTCCCATTTGGAATTGCGCGTCCCGCACTATATCCACGAAGTTGTGGAACAGCTTGCCTTTGCCGCGCGAGATGACAAGCGCGTGGATAAGCGCTCCGGCGTCTCGCAACGCCTGCCCATCAGCGTGATGGAGAATGTTGCCTCAAATGCGGAACGGCGCGCTCTTCGCAATGGTGAGCCCGTAGCCGTGCCGCGCGTTCTGGATATTTACGCCGCGCTGCCTTCCATCACCGGCAAGATCGAACTGGAATATGAAGGCGAGTTGAAGGGCGGCGATACGGTGGCGCGCGAACTTATTCGCCAGTCTGTGGGCATGGTGTACAACAAATATTTCGAAGGCGTGAATGTTGCGCCCATCGTGCAGTGGTTCGACATCGGCGGCACGCTCAAGCTGGATGAATCCGTCTCCTCCGCGGATATGGTGCAACAGCTCAGCCCCATCCAGGGCCTGATGGAGAAGGGCCGCGCGCTTGGTTTGGGTGCTAGCGAGCCCGATGCGGTGCGCGCCGGTGCCGCTGAGTTCGTGCTCGAAGGGCTCTACGCTCATAAGCGAATCAACCGCTCGGAAGAAAAAGGCTATGCCTCCGATGGCGGCCGCAAGAAGGAAAAGGAACAGCGGGAACGGCGGCCCGAAGAGGAAGAGGAATTTCCGCAGAAAGATCGTGGGCGGCGGCGTTACAACTAAGGCGGGTCTGTCATGAAGCAGATCAAATACAGCAAGTACACCGGGGACGATTTCGGCATAGACGCGCAGGATCTGCTGC
>JBBROT010000006.1:0-22321 GCA_038229155.1 Bryobacterales bacterium
CTCCGACCTCCCCGTCCAACTCAATCAACCTGTGAAACCGGGCGGCTGGATTGAGGTGCCGCTGCAGGCCAACCTGTCGTTCAATGGCGAAGGTCTGTTCACTTCCTTCTCCGCGCTGGCGAACCTGGACACCACAACGCTCACGCTTGAAAACTTCGACGTCACCGCCATCCCGGCAGGCGATTCACTAGCGCCCGCGCAGAAGAGCCGCCCGCATTATTTCAAGCTGTTCTTTGAAGCTCGCAAGGTAGGTACTGCGCCGATCCTCTCTTCCAACTCACGTGAGAAGATTGTCTTCAGCAACACGTTCTACAAGCAGACCCACCACATGGATTGGGGCGGCTCCACCGATACGCGCCCCTGTGTTTGCCTCGTGGATATCAAGGAACTAGTTGACGCGGGTGTCGGCTGCATCGCCATTCACAACGATATGCATGCGCTGTTTACCGCCTATCATCCGTTCCTAGGCAGCGCCGAAGTGTCCATCGAAGGGCCGAACCCGCCGCCGCTTCCCGCTCCTGTGAACCCGCCCATCTCCGCCGATGGACAAGCCGTCTCGCCCGGCGGCGGTCAGCATTTCGTTCTTACCGGCGAACCGGATTGCGCCTACATCCTGTGGTTGAAAGTTACTCTCAACCTGACCTCCGGTAGTGGTGCGATCGGCGGCACCATCGAGGATCACGTGGCCTTCTGTAAGAAGCCGTAAGTGGAAAAAGGGGCGGTCATGTGGCCGCCCCTACTCAACCGGCTTGCTTACTCGCCGCCCGTTCCAACCTATCCCGTATCGCGGCCCAACTTTCGCTCATAGGCAAAGGTTCCACCGCAATCCAATCCAACCCTTCCGCATCCAGCTTGTGTAACACGGCGTAAAGTTCCGCCGCATAACTTAGCGGTTCCGCGGGCATACGCACCGCCTTAGCACCCGCGCGCTCCCGCTCCACATACACATAAGCTCCCCGCCCGTCCGGCAACTCAACACCCGCCCACACCAAGGGAGTTCGCGGCTGATAATGCCGCGCATGCAATCCCGGCGATTCTCCCTCGCGAACAGCCCCCACCAGAACCGGCCCAATCACCGCCTCCAGCTCCGCGCGCGAAATAGTTCCCGGACGCAAGAGCCGCGCCGCACCCACCAAACTTAGCACCGTCGATTCGATCCCCACTTCTGACGCGCCGCCCTCCAGCACCAGCACCTCCGGCCCGAAGGAAACATGCTCCCGCGCCGTCGGCGAAAGCCTCATAAACAGGTTCGCGCTAGGCGCGGCAATGGGGATTCCCGCTTCACGCAACAGCTCCAGCGCAACCGGGTGCCGCGGGATGCGCAGGCCCACACTCCCCAGCCCTGCTGTAACCGAATCGGGCACTGTGGCAACCTTCGGCAGGACCAGCGTCAAAGGCCCCGGCCAGAATTTCGCGGCCAGCTTTTCCGCCGCTTCCGGCCATTCGCTTGCCAGTTCGCGCGCGGCGTCAACGGTCGCGACATGCACAATCAGCGGGCTGGTGCGCGGCCTTCCCTTCGCCGCGAAAATCCGTTCCACCGCTTGCACGTCCAATGCATGCGCGCCCAAGCCGTAAACGGTTTCCGTGGGAAACGCCACTAACTCCCCCCGCCGCAAGCGGTCCGCCGCTTCCCGAATCTCCCCCTTACTCGGGAAGATCATTTTCGTCGCCGGCCACCTTGCCCGTCTTGCGCCACACCAGCCAGGCATGCATCAACGGATCCAGATCGCCCTCCAGCACTTTATCCACATCGCCGATCGCCAGCTTCGTCCGGTGATCTTTAATCATCCGGTAAGGAGCCAGCACATAGCTGCGAATCTGGCTGCCGAAGTTGATCTCGAGCTTAGTCGCTTCCGTCTTGCGAGTCTCCTCGCGCTTCTTCTCCAGCTCGAATTCATACATCCTGCTGCGCAACTGTTTCATCGCCGTATCGCGATTCTTATGCTGCGATCGCTCGTTCTGGCACTGCACCACAATGCCCGTGGGAAAGTGCGTGATGCGCACCGCCGAATCCGTCATGTTCACGTGCTGGCCGCCCGCGCCGCCGCTGCGGAACGTATCGATCCGCAAATCGTCCAGCTTGATATCGATCTTGATCTCATCGTCGATCTGCGGATACACAAACACCGAAGCGAACGAAGTGTGCCGCCGCGCCGCCGAATCGAACGGCGAAATACGCACCAGCCGATGCACGCCAATTTCGCTCTGCAGCATCCCGAACGCGTTCTCGCCGTTCACCTCGAACGTGGCCGATTTTATCCCCGCGCCTTCGCCATCCAGCCGGTCCGTCACATTCACTTTGAAGCCGTTGCGCTCCGCCCACCGCAGGTACATTCGGAACAGCATCTCCGCCCAATCCTGGCTCTCCGTGCCGCCCGCGCCCGGATGCATCGTCACAATGGCATCGCGCGCGTCATTCTCTCCCGAAAGCAGCATGGAATCTTCCAGCTTCCGCAGCGTGGCTTCGAAGGCTTTCATTTCGCGCTCGATATCCGGCTCCACGCTTTCACCTTCGCGCGCCAGTTCGAACAGGGTGTCCAGATCGTCAGTGAGTGAGCCCACGCGCTTATCGTGGTCGATGGCTTCTTCGAGGCGCTTGCGATCCTGCATCACCTTCTGGCTCCGCTCCGGCTGGTTCCAGAAATCGGGCTCCGCAATCAGGGCCTCGGTCTTACTTAGTTCGTTCCGCTTTGCAGCCGAGTCAAAGATACCTCCGCACGGCGGCAGCCTGTTCGCGCAGAGGGTTATATTCGCGTTGCAATTCGTCCAGTGTCATGTGCGTTTCAGTGGGGAGCGCCCGGATATTGAATCCGAATCAGCTCAGGATTTAAGTCTAACAAGTAGCCCTGCTTGCCCACGTTCATCGCCTTGGTTGTGCCCAGCAGTTCCGCCACGCCCGCCGCCTCATGAATGTGGCCGCAGAAAAAATACTCAGGCTGCCGGCGCGCCACAAAATCGCGAACTGCCGTGCTGCCGCCATGCCTGAATTGCCGCATGCGGTCAAGCGCGGTTTGATACGGAGGGCAATGGCACACCAGAATCATAGGGCCTTCGACATCGGCGAACGCTTCCAGCCCCGCCGCAATCTGTTCCTCTGTATATTCACCCGGTGTTTGAAACGGCGTCAGGTTCGAATACCCCAAGCCGGCCAGCCGATGCCCGCCCATCTCCAGCACCTTGCCATGAAAGTTTTCAAAGCCGAACCGCTCGCAGAAGCGTTTTACCTGTTCTTCCGTCTCATGGTTCCCCGGCAGCACCTTCACCTTGGCTCCGCGCGTTTGCATCACGGCACCCAGGTCATCGATTTTGCGTCCGAAGTTGGTCAAGTCACCGGCGCAGATATAAAAATCCGCCTCCGTCGCCATGTGCCGTTCCAGCGCCTTCGTATCGCCGTGAATGTCGGAAAAAATCAGAATCTTCAAGTAATGAGAATAATGGGAACAACACCGCGAAGTCGATTATGGGCGAGCACAAGCGAATCGTCTGTCTGGCGAACTCGCGCAAATCCGGAGGCCGCTGCATCGCCGGCAAAGAGTTTCCGGCCCCAGGGATCTGGGTGCGGCCCGTGAGCGCGCGCCCTACCGCGGAGTTGTCCGATCATGAGCGCGCGTATGCTTCTGGCGAACTTCCCCGCTTGCTCGATGTGATCGACGTCCCCGTGCTGAGCCCTGCGCCGCATACCTTCCAAGCCGAAAACATTCAGATCCATCCCGAGCGATGCTGGTCCAAAGCGGGCACGTTGCCATTCCACCATCTCGCCGCCTTCGTCGATTCGCGCGAGCCACTCTGGTCACCCGGCTATTCCACCGGCTACGGCTCGAACGATCGCGTTCCGCTTGAGATGGCCGCAACGTTTCACGACTCACTCCGCCTCATCCAGCCGGAAAAGCTGGTGGTGCGCGTGCGAACCGAAGGGAAAGAGATCGATGAACCGAAGCGCCGGGTGCGCGCCGCGTTCCGGCACTGCGGCGATTTCTACAACCTGGTAGTCACCGACCCAGATACTGAAGTATTCTTTTTCGCCAAGCCCGACGCCGAATACCGCTTCCCTGTCGCATTCCTCTGCATCAGCCTCGGCGAGCCACTCGGCAATTGGTGCTACAAATTAGCCGCCTCCCTTCTCCTCCCCACTTAGTACAATAGTTCCAAGCGCATGCCCGAATCCCTCTACACCATCGGTCATTCCAATCACCCCGAGGAGCGGTTCCTCACGCTGCTCTCCGCGCATGGCATCGATGCCGTCTGCGATGTCCGTTCCGCTCCCTACAGCCAGTTCACCCCACAGTTCAATCGCTCTGAGCTGAAGCATTCGCTCCCGCAAAACGGCATCCGTTATATCTTCCTGGGCGCGGAACTGGGAGCGCGCAGCGATGACCGCGCCTGCTATACGAACGGCAAGATCAACTACCAACTCCTGAGCGGCACCCCACTCTTCCAAAGCGGTCTCGCCCGCATCCAGGAAGGCTTGAAGAAGAACTTCCGCATCGCACTGATGTGCGCCGAAAAGGAGCCGCTGGAATGCCACCGCTTCGTGCTGGTGTCCCGCGGCCTGGCATCTCTCAACATTGAGATACAGCACATTCACGCGGATGGTTCCCTCGAAAGCCACGCCGACGCACTGGTCCGTTTAGCGGCCCTGGTCCACGTGCCCGAAGCCGACCTCTTCCGTTCCGCCCAGGAACTGGAAGACGAAGCGTACTATCGCCAGGAACGGCGCATCGCGTACGAAGCCGAAGTAGCTGCCTCGGCAGGATGAAAATCTTCACCGCCGGATTTACGCGCAAGTCCGCCGAAGAATTTTTCACGGGTCTGAAGCAATCCGGCGCAACGCGATTAGTTGACGTCCGCCTTAACAACACCTCTCAGCTTTCCGCCTTCGCCAAGCGCGATGACCTGCGTTACTTCCTGCGGAAGATCTGCAGCATGGATTACACGCACTCTCTGGAATTGGCACCGGCAGCCGAAATGCTGGCCGCCTATCAGAAGCGCCAGTGCGATTGGGCCGCCTACGAACAGCAGTTTCTGGAGCTCATGAAAGAGCGGCACATCGAGACCGCCATCGCCCCCGAACTGCTGGATAATGCATGCCTGCTCTGCAGTGAAGAGAAGCCCCACCAGTGCCATCGCCGCCTGGTGGCCGAGTATCTTCAGCAACACTGGCCAACGGTCGAAATCGAACACCTGCCTTAAACCTCTCTACAGGAAGTCACGCGATTTTCACCGCTCCGTAACAGGATCTTTACCCTGGTTTGCCAACCTGAAGTGATGATTTCCCGATTGCCCATGCGCATCGCACTTTCTATTCTTTTACTCATCACCTGCGCCTCGGCACAAACCGGCAGCGGGACCTTGACGGGCCGTATCATCGACCGCGTGGGCGGCGTGCTGCAAGGCGCTCGCGTTGAGCTGCAGCCCAGCGGCGCATCCGCGGTGACAAACAATCAAGGCGAATACAAAATCATCAACATCGATCCGGGCGTCCAAAAACTGTCCGTATCCTTCGTTGGCTTCGCCCCTTATTCCGGAGATGTCACCATTGCAGCCGGAACAACCACGCGCGTCGACCAGACTCTGGCGGTGCGAGGGACTAGCGACGAAATTATCGTAACGGCCGACCGGCCCCATGGCGAGGCCGAAGCCATCAATCGCGAGCGCACGGCCGAAAATATACTGCAAGTACTGCCGGCGGAAGTAATCACCAGTCTTCCGAACGCCAACGTAGCCGATGCGGTGGGCCGCCTGCCAAGCGTGACGCTTGAGCGCGATGAAGGCGAAGGCAAATATGTCCAGATCCGCGGCGCGGAACCGCGTTATAGCAATGTCACCATCGACGGCGTGAATGTCGCCTCGCCGGAGAACGTGCGCCAGATCAAGCTCGACATTATTCCGTCCGACCTGGTGGAGTCCGTCGAAATCAACAAGACTCTTCTGGCGAGCGGCGATGGTGACGCCATCGGCGGATCGGTAAATCTGCGCACTAAGACCGCCGGCGAACAGCTCACCGCCTCCGTATTCGGCTTGGCCGGATACAACCCGATTGTCGGCGGCCGGCACAACACTCAATCCGGTGCCACGCTGGGCAAGCGCTTCGGTAAAGAGAAAAAATTAGGCGTGTTGTTCGGCGGCACCTACGATTACAATGGCCGCGGCATTGACGATATCGAACCCGGCCCACAAACCATCCAGTGCGATCCAGGCAACTGTGGGGACCCCAGCAGCAAAGCTCCCGATTTCGCCACCTATGCCGGTACCGACCTTCGCGAGTATCGCTATGAGCGCGTCCGTTGGGGCATGGGCGGCAGCGTCGATTACAAAATTTCCGATTCTTCGAATATCTATATCCGAGGTTTGTATTCGCACTTCGATAACTTCGGCGACAGGTGGGTGTATAGCCCGACCATCAACAGTTATGGCGCGACGCCTCTTCTGGGCGGTGCCGATGGGAACGTCACCTTCAACGCGCAAATCCGGCGGCCTGTTCAGACAATCGGTAGCCTGGCGCTCGGAGGTCAGCGCTATTTCGGCAAGTCTGTGTTCACCTGGGAAGCTTCCGGCGGACATGCCAGCACGGAAGACAAAGGATATTCCACCGCAAACTTCGGACCCGTTGACGACAATTCTCCGCTCAACAACGTGGTGTTCGGTGTCGATGTCTCGCAGAAGTACCGGCCCCGCTTCCCGGTTCTGAATGGCGTGAACATTTACGATCCGAAGCAGTACTTCCTGCAGAATCTGGATTACAACAAGTTCCGTAGCCCGCAGCTTAATCTGCAGGCCGGCGCTTCTTACGCTTATAACTACAAGCTCGGCGGACACTTCGGCGTGTTTGAATTCGGCGGCAAAGTGCGCAATGCGCATAAGTTCCAGGAAGCGGCGGATACCTATTACAACGCCGTTGACCCCAGCTCTCTGCCTTTCACCAAGTTCCAATCCACCTTCACGAATAACGATTATTACGATAAGACCTATCAGTTAGGGCCGCTTGTGGATTACAGCAAGGTACTGGGTGTGTTGCAGGGTTCGCCCTCGGCATTCCGCATAAACGGTCCGCGCACTTTCGCCCGCAACACTCCTCAGACCTGGGACTTGGTGGAGCGTATCTCCGCCGGATACTTCCAGAATTCCATCAGCTTCGGCAAGTTCCGGCTTTACACAGGATTGCGTTTCGAAGGCACGGACGAAGGCATTCGGGGCAGCCTGGTACAAGGCACGAACGTGCTCCCTGTGAAGCGCCAGTCCGGTTATATCGATCCGCTGCCGAGCATCCAGTTACGCTATGCGCTGACCAGCGAATCCGGAATCCGCGCTGCTTACGGCCGTGGCATCGCGCGCCCGAACTACAGCGATCTGGTGCCCGGAGGAACGGTAACCGACACCCGAAAGCGAATTTCGGCCGGCAATCCGGATCTGAAATCCACTTACGCCAACAATTACGATCTGCTGTATGAGCACTATCTGAAACCGCTCGGCCTGTTTTCCGCTGGCTTCTTCTATAAAGACATTCAACAACCTATCTATAGTGTGCTGAGTCCAGTCACCAGTGGCACGTTCGCGGGCTATTCGCAGCTCGGTCCCATAAACGGAACCACCGCCAAACTTTATGGTTTCGAGATTGCCTATCAGCAGCGGCTCTCGTTCTTGCCTGGTCTTCTGGGCGGCACCGGCATTTCCGCGAACTATAGCTACACGGCTTCGGAAGCGAATGGCGTTCCCGGCCGCACGGATCATCCGGCGCTTCAGCGGCAAGCCCCTCACTCCTGGAACATCAGCCCAACTTACGATCGCGGCCGTCTCTCCATGCGTGTCGGTCTCTCTTACAACGATGCGAACATCTTCTTCTACAGCTACCAGGACGGCGCGGCGCTCGGAAAGAAAGGGCCGAACGGGGATACCTATCTCTACCAGCACTTACAGGTTGACGCGCAGGGAAGCTATCGTCTGGGGCACGGTTTCTCAGCAGTGGTGTATGGCTTGAACTTGACGAATGAAGTTTTCGGCTTCTATCAAGGCAGCCCCCAATACGTGGCGCAACGCGAATACTATAAGACGACAGTTGCAGGCGGCCTGCGCTGGACACTTACACCAGAAGGCCGCTAACACAAGTCTTCAGGTCAGCCTTGGCTACGCGCGCTTCCGGCCTTTAGCCCGTTTTGCAATTGTGACCAGCGCTTCAAGAGCGCTATTAACCGAAGCCGAATCCGGAAACGCTCCAGCCAACTCCGGATCGATCAGGACTACATTCGTCCCGCGGCCGTATAACTTGGCATACTTGCCGCGGACACCGCTCGAAAAATCGTACTCTGCTCTTGTTTCTTCTGCAGCTACCTTAAGAGGTTTCTTCATAGTCGCGTCTCTCGTGTCTTGTCGCCAAACGTGCGCTAATCAGCCGAACCCGGTGCTTTTTATAGTGTGCACAACAACCATGATCTTCCCCGTTTCAGCCATTCGTACAATCACAAACCGCTCTTCCGGGTGAGTATCTGCTTTGTCTTTAATCGTTATCGAAAAGGGATCGCCAAAGACAGTGGTGGCGTCAGCGAAGGTGACACCATGTTTCCGCCAATTTACTATCGCTATTACGCGCGTCCCACTCAAACGCGATCCCATCCATCTTGCAGAGTCTAACAAGCCACAAAGCAGACAAGTTTCTGCTAACGGATTTTCACCGGCTTGCGTTCACGCGCTTCTCCCAGCAGCCACCGCCCCTTTCGGCGGTACCATAAAATCAGAAACGAACACTAAATGTCCCTGAAAGACGAATCGCCACTGGGCGTCAACAGTTGGCTGGAAGACGAACTGCGAGAGCAGTTCCATCATGATCGCAGCTCAGTCGACGCGAGCTGGAAAACTCTTTTCGAACAGAATGGCACCAACGGCTCGAACGAGGCCGCCGCGAAGAATGGCACCGCCATCTACACTCCCGCCGCGCCGAAGCCTGCCACCGCTCCCATCACTCTCGCCGCCGGCGAAGAACTGATGCCGTTGCGCGGGGCCGCCGCCCGCATTGCGGAAAACATGGCCGCCAGCCTCACGGTGCCCATCGCCACGTCGCAGCGCACCATTCCCGTCAAAGTCATCGATGAGAATCGCCGGCTCATCAATCACCACCGCACGCTCACCGGCAAGAGCAAGGTCAGCTTCACCCATCTCATCGGCTGGGCTCTTGTCAAAGCCGCCGAAGCCAATCCCGCCATCAACCACGCCTTTACCGATTCCTCCGGCGACCCCACGCGCATCCTGCGCCACGAAATCAACCTTGGCCTCGCCATCGATGTCGCCGGCAAAAACGGTGCCCGCAGCCTGATGGTCCCCAACATCAAGAACGCCAGCGCGCTCAGTTTCACCGGCTTCCTGAAAGCCTTTGACGATCTGGTCTCGCGCGCCCGCATCAACAAGCTCGGGCCCGCCGATTTCGCCGGCACCACGCTCTCCCTCACCAACCCCGGCACCGTCGGCACCATGGCCTCCATCCCGCGCCTCATGCCCGGCCAGGGTGCCATCATCGCCGTGGGTGCCATGGATTATGCCCCCGGTTTCCGCGGCGTCGCGGCCGAAACGCAAGCGTCGCTCGGCATCAGCAAGGTGATGACCGTCACCTGCACTTACGATCACCGCATCATTCAGGGTGCCGAATCGGGTGCCTTCCTCGGGGCTCTGCAATCTCTGCTGGACGGTGACAGCAACTTTTATAACGATATCTTCCACGCCCTTCACATCCCCTACCAGCCCGTCAAGTGGGAGACCGATCATAAGGGCGCAACACAAGCTCTCACGGTCGATGCCGCCAAGCAATCCGCGGTTCTGCAGATCGTCAACGCCTATCGCGTACGCGGCCACCTCATGGCCGATCTCGATCCGCTCAACGGCAAAGATCCCGATTACCACGCCGAATTAGATCCCCTCACCTACGGCCTCACCATCTGGGATCTGGAACGCGAATATTCAAGCGGCAACCTGGGCGGCGTTTCCGGCGGCACCGCCACTCTGCGCGAAATTCTGGATCAGTTGCGCGCCACCTATTGCGGCAAAGTCGCTTGCGAATACATGCACATTCAGTTTCCTGAACAGAAGCGCTGGCTTCAGGAACGCATGGAACCGCAGCAGAATAACTGGCCCCTCTCGCGCGACCTTCAGCTCAGCGTCCTGGACGATCTGATGGCCGGCGAAGAGTTCGAACACTTTCTCCACGCGCGCTTCGTCGGGCAGAAGCGTTTTTCGCTCGAAGGCGCGGAAACCGTCATTCCCATTCTCGAAGAAGTGCTCAGCCGCGCGGCGGATTCCGGCGCAGCCGAAGTCATCATCGGAATGGCTCATCGCGGCCGCCTCAATATCCTTGCCAACACGGTCGGCAAGCCGCTCTCGGAAATCTTCGCCCAATTCGAAGGCGGTGTCGACGATTCCTCCAGCCATGGCTCCGGCGATGTGAAATACCACCTGGGTGCCGCCGGTCATCGCAAGGTATTCTCCGGCAAAGATATCGAAGTCTTCCTCGCCTCGAACCCCAGCCATCTGGAAGCCGTCGATCCCGTCGTCGAGGGCATGGTCCGCCCCAAGCAGGACCTCATAGGCGATACCGCGCGCGAACGCATCATCCCCCTCCTCATCCATGGCGATGCTGCTTTCGCCGGCCAGGGTGTGGTAGCGGAAACGCTGAACCTGTCGCAACTGGATGGGTATGCCACCGGCGGCACCGTCCACCTCATCATTAATAACCAGATCGGCTTCACCACGCTGCCCGACGGCGCGCGTTCCACCACTTACTCGACGGACGTGGCCCGCATGGTGCAAGCTCCCGTTTTCCACGTCAACGGTGACGACCCCGAAGCCGCCATCCGCGTCGTGCAACTTGCTTTTGACTTCCGTCAGCAGTTTAAGAAAGACGTGGTCATCGATATGTTCTGCTACCGGCGCCATGGCCACAACGAAGGCGACGACCCCGGTTACACGCAGCCTCTCCTCTATCGCAAGATCGATAAGTATCCCTCCGTCGCGGTGATCTATACGGATCGCCTTGTCAAATCGAAGGTCCTCACGGCAGCCGAGGCGGAGGAGATTCGCACCCGCGCCAAAAGCCGTTACACGCAGGCGTTCGATGCCGGCCGCAAGTCCACAAAGTCGCTTCCCAAGATTGAAGTGGATTCGCCCCGCTCGCCCGAAACAAGCATCCCGCGCGAGCTCGCCGAGCAGGTGGTCAGCCGCATGACCGCGTTCCCCGATACGTTCACCGTTCACCCCAAGCTGCGGCAATTCAATGAAAAGCGCCGCGACGCCATTCTGAAAAGCGGCACGCTCGATTGGGCTTATGGCGAAGCTCTCGCCTTCGGCTCGCTCGTTCTACAAGGTACGCCCGTGCGCCTCAGCGGTCAGGATTCCGGCCGCGGCACCTTCTCCCAGCGCCACCTTGCTTTCTACGATTACGAGACCGGCGAAAAGTACATCCCCATGCGCCACCTTGCCCCCAAGCAGGCGCGCTTCGATGTCTACGATTCGTCCCTCTCCGAATATGCCGTGCTCGGTTTCGAGTTCGGCTACACGCTCGCCCAGCCGAAAGCTCTGGTCCTTTGGGAAGCACAGTTCGGCGATTTCGGCAACGGCGCGCAGATCATGATCGATCAGTTCATCACCACCGCTGAATCGAAATGGGGCGTCACCACGAACTTGGTCATGCTGCTGCCGCACGGCTATGAAGGGCAGGGTCCGGAACATTCCAGCGCCCGCATCGAACGCTTCCTCGAACTGGCCGCCTGCAACAATATGATCGTCGCGGATTGCACCACGCCCGCGCAATATTTCCATATCCTGCGCCGTCAAACGAAATTGCCCGCGCCCAAGCCTCTGGTCGTCTTCACGCCGAAGAGCCTGCTCCGCAATGCGCGCGCCGTATCCACCTTTGACCAGATCACGAATGGCGTGTTCCAGGAACTCATTCCGGATTCCGCCATCGTCAATCCCAGGCGCATCGTCTTCTCCACCGGCAAGGTCTATTACGACCTCCTCACCCAGCGTGAAAAATCGGGCATCGCCGATATCGCGCTGGTCCGGCTGGAACAGATGTACCCGTTCCCTCATGAGGAAGTGCAAAAAGTCCTTGCGGCCAGTAAGCCCGATGTCGAACTGGTCTGGTGCCAGGAAGAGCCCGCGAATATGGGTGCTTGGCGTTTTGTGCATGAACTCTTCGGCCGTCCCGTGCGTTACGCGGGCCGCCCGGAAAACCCCAGCCCCGCCACCGGTTCCAAGAAGCGGCACGATCAGGAGCAGCTTGACCTGGTCATGCAGGCCCTGAGCTAACTGTCTGCGCGGCTTCGGATTGCTGTTGGCGGTGAGCTGTGCGTGCATTCGCGCTCAGGAAAGCGGGCCGCCCCAGAGCCCGCCTCCATTGGGCGGAGAAGTGCCGCGCCAGCAGGAGAACAAAACTCCTGATGAGCCCGTCGCTCCCGAACGCTGGAACCTTTTCTACTAGGCAACTTCAGCAGGTCAATATCACGGCACGTTCCGCTCGCCCTACTCAGGCCTCTACAGCCTGCAAAACTACATGGAGCGCGATGCTCGCATCGTTTCAAGAACGCCGGCCGCGAAGGCACAGTCCGCCTGCTGCACTATCGCAACCACGCCAACGCCGGCATTACGCGGAAGCAAACCAGCAAAGCGCGCAGTGGTTCGCCCCTCCGTCACTGACACGCGCCGCAACGGAACGCTCAAGTATGGCTTCGGCATCAACGCGGAACACGAACTCACTAAAGATATCGGCATCTTCGGCCGCCTGGGCTGGAACGATGGCAAGACCGAAAGCTTCGCCTTCACCGCCATCGATCGGCTGGCCACCCTTGGCGTATCGGTAACCGGCTCGCGCTGGCACCGCCCCAACGACACCGCCGCTACGGAGATTACCTTCAGCGGCATTTCCGGCGTGCATGCCGTCTACCTGGCTCGCGGCGGTTACGATTTTCTCATCGGCGATGGCCGCCTGAATTACGGCCCCGAAACCATTTCGGAAAGCTATTACAGCGCACGCCTCTTCCCCGGTTTCTTCACCAGCTTCACGCTGCAGCACGTCTCGAACCCGGCATACAATAGGGACCGGGGCCCCGTCTGGATACCGTCTCTGCGGCTTCATCTGGAACTGGGAAAGCTAGGGTATGCCGAACCGCTGTGACTTCCGCTTCCGGCTTGCGACCTTCCTTCTTCTCTCCACCTTCGCCGCCACAGCCGAAACTTACACCTTCAAACCAGTGCGCATTACGGCCGGCGGCTACATTCCCGCCATCATCGCGCATCCTCTGCAGCCCGGCCTGCTCTACGCGCGTAGCGATATCGGAAGCGTCTACCGCTGGGACAACGCCGCCGCGCAATGGACGCCGCTGACCGATTTCAACTCGCCCCAAAATTACAATCTGAACGGCCCCGAAAGCGTCGCGCTCGATCCTACTGACCCGCAGCGTCTCTATATCGCCGCTGGCATGTACTTCGGCGGCCCCTCCGCCTTCCTAGTTTCCACAGACCAGGGCGATTCCTTCCAGATCTATCCCGCGCCTTTCCAAATGGCTGCCAACAATGACGGCCGATCCGCCGGCGAACGCTTGGCCGTCAACCCCTTCAGCCCCAATGAGCTTCTGATGGGCACCCGCCAGGCCGGACTTTGGCTGAGTCACGACTATGCCGCAACCTGGAAAAAAATGACCAACTTCCCCGTCCAGTCTTCCAGCGATGGCTTCGGCGCGCAGTGGGTGGTCTACGACCCGGTTCATAGCGGTGTGGTCTACGTCGGCTCCTATACCTCGGCCACTGTCTACTGGACCCTCGACGGCGGAGCGAACTGGTCCACCGTGCCCAATCAGCCCACCGCCTGGCCCTTCCCCGTTAGCGCGAACGCGAAGCCTCCCGCGCCGCAGCGCGCCGTCATCAATCCAGATGGCAACCTCTACGTGATCTTTTCCGATTTGCCCGGCCCCAACAGCATGAACTACGGATTGCTGGAACAATTCAATCCAGCCACCGGGGTCTGGACCAACGTCACGCCGCCCTACGACACCGCGGATGGCCAGAAGAGCGCTCGCGGCGGTTTCGCCGGCCTCACGCAGGACCCTTCGCGCCAGGGCACGCTCGCCGTCAGTACGCTTGATCGCTGGTACCCCGTGGACACCGCTTACATCACCCACGATAGCGGCGCCACCTGGCTCGACCTGGGAAAGATTACCTCCGCCAACGGTATCAACGGGCCGCCCTACGGCAATTTCTATTTCGACCCTTCCGTCATCGCCGGCGTTTCTCCCTGGCTCACCTTCGGAGCCGTGCAGAAAACGAACGGACCCATTCCCGTTGCCAAGTTCGGCTGGTGGATGTCGGCCCTGCTTTTCGATCCCACCAATCCCGACCATCTGCTCTTCGGCACCGGTGCCACCATCTACTCGACAAACAACGTCTCCGCCGCCGATTCCGGCACTTCGCCCACCTGGTACGTCCAGGGCGCGGGTATCGAAGAGACCGCTGTGCTGGCCCTCATCAGCCCCACCGATGGCGCGCACCTCCTGAGCGGCGTGGGCGATATCGGCGGCTTCCGGCATGACGATTTCACCATTTCGCCCGCCGCCGGCATGTTCAACAATCCCGTCGCTACCACCATCAACAGCTTGGATTGGGCCGGCCAGCTTCCCTCATACATCGTCAGGTCGCAATCTCCCTCCAGCGCCTCTACCGCGCCCTGCACTTACGGAGCTTTCTCCACCAATGGCGGCACGGATTGGCAGCCGTTCCCCTCCTGCGCAGCGGGCGCGAATTCCGGAAACGGCGGCACCGTCACCGTCGATTCCGCCGCCGCGGTTCTCATGTGGACTCCCGGCAGCGGCGCAGCGAACCGGCCGCAGTATTCCACCGATTCCGGAGCCAACTGGACGCCCGTAACTGGCCTGCCGAATCGCGTCGTGCCCACAGCCGATAAAGTCACTCCCGGCCTCTTCTACGCCTTCGATGGAAGCGCGGGAACCGGCGGCTTTTACAGCACCGGCGATAGTGGCGGTGGCGTCTTCACCAGAATCAATAGCCGCCCGCTTCCAGTGTTCAGCGGCTGCTCGGGTTCCGGATGCGGCAAGCCGGTGGCGAACTGGGCCGCCGCCGGCGACCTATGGCTCCCGCTCGGAAACGATGGCCTGTATCACTCCACCGATGGAGGCGTCACCTGGGCCGCCATCCCCGCCGTGTCCCGGGCATACTCCTTCGCCATCGGCGCGGCAGCTCCCGGCAGTTCAGTCCAATCCGTCTTCCTTTATGGCGTAGCCGCGCCGCTCGGGCTCTCCGCCATCTACCGCTCTGACGATAACGGCCTCACCTGGCTGCGCATCAATGACGACCGGCACCAATACGGCGGACCCACACTCATTGAGGCCGATCCGCGCATTTATGGCAGAGTCTATCTGGGCATGAATGGCCGCGGCATCGTTTATGGAGACATTGCAGCGGCAATCGCCCTTGCCGATATTGCGCATTGAGGCAATCGCAAAAAATCACGCGCCGCGCCTACAGTTTTCGCTGGATCTAGCCGATATAACCGCCAGATGGATCGTGCAATTGTCACGCTCGCTGGAAGGTGTTGCGCGGCCGCAAGCCAATTCGCTGTCAAAGGAACCCTCTGGCTCGCTCTTCTGCTCGCCGCCGGAGTTGCCAACGGTGCCACGCTCACCACCGCCCGCCAAGCTCACGATCTCCCTCTCGAAGAAGCCGCCCGCGGTTATCCGGTCCGCCTCCGCGCCGTGGTCACTTATTACGATCCGAATATCGATAAACGGCACGTCGCCCTATTCGTTCACGATTCCAGCGGTGACGTATATGTCTCGCTTTCCTCGCCTCCGCCCGCCTTCCTCCAAGCAGGCACGCTGGTGGAAATCAATGGCTTCAGCGGGGCGGGCGATTTCGCGCCGATTGTAGCTCGGGCCGTGGTCACCGTGATCGGTCTATCCCGCGTTCCGGCCCAAGCCCCGCCCGTTAGCTTGTCCAAATTGCTGACCGGGGCCTGCGACGGGCAATGGGTGGAAGTGGAGGGCATTGTCCATTCCGTGTTGGAGTCTGGCCAAAATGTGAATCTCGAAATGGCTCTCAGCGACGGATGGCTCAGGGCCACCACCGTCAAAGAACCGGGAGTGGATTATTCCAGGCTGGTCGATTCCAGAATTAAGATGCACGCCAATGCAGCCCCCGTTTTCAACCGCCATCTGCAAATGACCGGCGCGCGGCTCTTCTTCCCGAACATGCGGCAGATCGAAATACTGGAACCCGCCGGCGACCCCTTCACTCAACCCGCGATTGCCGTGGATCACATCCTGCGCTTTACCCCCAACATTACGTTCCCGCGCCGGGTCAGGGTTCGCGGCCGCGTCTCCCTCCAATGGCCGGGCAGGTCTCTCTGTGTGGAAGATTCAGGGCAAGGGCTCTGTGTCGAGACCGCGCAGGACACAAAGCTTGCGCCGGGGCGCGAGGTGGACCTGATAGGCTTTCCTTCGCTGGGCGGCTTGACACCAACCCTGACGAACGCCACTTTTAAAGCCTTGGGAGCAGGGGAGGCACCAGCCGCCTCACCCATCACCGCTGAACAAGGTCTTCAAGGCGACTACGATTCCAAACTGGTCACCATTGAAGGCAAACTCATCGGCAAAGACCGCGCCGCAAAAGACCCCACCTTGCTCTTCGCCGCGGGCAAAATGCTCTTCTCCGCCGTTCTGCCGGAAGGCTCCGTCCAGCCGGATACGCCCGATTGGGACGAGGAGAGTATTCTCCGCATCACCGGAATCTGTTCTGTGCGCGTTGAGTCCAGGGCCATTCACGACGGCTATTCCGTCCCGCTGTCATTCCGGATCGTCTCGCGCTCCCGGGCCGATATCCGCGTCGTGAAACAAGCTTCCTGGTGGACTTCGCGCCACCTGCTCCCGCTCCTCGCCGTCATCCTCGCAATCGCACTCTGTGTCCTGGGCTGGGCCGCCATCCTGCGACACCGCATCGCCATGCAAACCGCCATCATCCGGCACCAGAACGCCACCTTGATAGACCTTTCCTTCCAGGACGCCCTCACGCGAGTCGCCAACCGACGCCGTTTCGATGAAGCACTTGACTCTGAAGTTGAGCAAGCTGCAAAAATAGGGAAGCCGGTTTCGCTCCTCATGATGGATATCGATCACTTCAAAGCTCTCAACGACGAATACGGTCACCAGCGCGGAGACGAATGCCTCGCCCGCGTGGCCATGGCTCTCGTGTCGGCCACGGTGCGGCAAACCGATCTTGTGGCGCGCTATGGCGGCGAGGAGTTTGCCGTCATCCTGCCCGGCTGCGACGAAGAAGATGCCCTCGCTATCGCCGAACGCATGCGTGACGCGGTGCTCGCTCTCCAAATTGCGAACATCCGTTCGCCGCTCGATCGCTGCCTCTCCATCAGCGTCGGAGCAGCCACAATTTCGCCCTCCGCCGGCACGCCCTCCGCCTCTCTGATTGCCCTTGCCGATCGGGCTCTTTATCAATCCAAAATGCTTGGCAGAAACAGAACCACGTTCTGGCAGGAGACCTGGAGTGATGAGCCGGTTGCGGCATTACAAGAAGCCTGACAGGCTTGTGGGAATGTTGTACAGCTTTCTCGCATTGCTTTTCTTCGCGCCCCTGCTCGCAGCCTAGATCGCGAGCCTCCATGGCTTAGTCACCGATGAAACCGGCGCGCTGGTGCCAGGCGCGCGCGTGTCCGCCACTGCAAACTCCGGCAAACCCACCGCCACCGCCATTGTGGACTCCGCCGGCCTGTACCGCTTCTCCGCCCTGGTGCCCGGCACGTACTCCGTCACCGCCACCGCCGCCAGCCTCCCCACCGTTCAGAATCCGGCCCACCGTCCGATATCACAGCGGGCCGCGATCTCTATGGCACCACTCTGTTCACGGCCGCCCCGGCATCGCGACAGATCCCGCCAAAGCCGGAGTGGTCCCCACCGAATGAGGCTTGCTCGATCCCAACCCCGCTCCCGGCCAACCGCTGCTGCCGGGAAATTACGGCCTGCGCATCGCGAAAACGGTCGGCTTCGGTCCCTCGAAGGAATCCACCGCGGCGCGCCAGCCAACCGGAGGCGGCGCGACCCTCGGCATCCCCGGTGGCGGCCAGTTGCGCAACATCATCGGCGCTCCATCCACCAGCCGCCGCGATAACCTGATCGTCTCCATGTCTACCGGAACCTTCTCAACCACAACAATCCAGGCCCCATCGCGGGCGATCTCACCTCGCCCCTTTTCGGGCGCGCCAACCGCGTCGCCGGACAAGTGAATGGCGAAGGTTTTTCAGAGGACGCCAGCAACCGCCGCCTGGAAATGCAGCTTCGCCTTACGTTCTAAAAAGGGGGGAGAAAAGTGGTAGCGCTAACGAGAATCGAACTCGTATTTAAGCCTTGAGAGGGCTCTGTCCTAACCGTTAGACGATAGCGCCGCAGCCATCAGTATATCTTAGGAGGCCGTCAGCGTAGCACGCCCATGCACACCGCAATGCTTCTCCAGCCGGTTGCGTAACTCCAGCCGCGCGCGCAGCAGCCTGCTCTTCGCCGCCGCCACCGATATACCGAGTTGCTCAGCCACTTCCGGCATCGGCAGTTCATTCACATCGCGCAGCACAAACACGTTCCGCAGCAGCGGCGGTATCCGCCGTATCTCTTTCTGCAACAACCGGCGAATCTCCTTGCTCCCCACCTCCGATTCCGGCCCGCGCCCGCCATCCACCAATTCCAGCGTCCCCCTCTCCTCGCCAATCAGCGTGTCGTCCAGAAACAAGAACCGCGCCCGCCGTGTTTGCCGCAGCCGCATCAGGCACTGATTCACCACAATGCGCGTCATCCACGTGGAAAATTTCGAATCCAGTTGAAACTGCCCAATGTGCTGAAATGCCTTCCAGAACGCGTTCTGCACCTCATCTTCCGCTTCCTGCCGCTCTTTCAAAATGGATAGCGCCAGCTTGAAAGCGGACGAGGCATTCCGTCGCATCAACTCCGCGAACGCATCCTCCCTTCCCTGCTGCGATAACCGGACTAACTCATCGTCGGTGCGTCCGACGATGTCAGCACTGCCTGCCTGTTGAAACATATAATTTGCTCCAAACCTTTTGAACCCAAGCTCAGTATGGTTTGCAATTTCAGCAAATTGCGCACTCTGCTAAATGTCGTTTCAGCACTGGTAAACAAACCCTAGGCAATTTCAGTTTTGCTAATATGACTTTCAGTATGCCGGAAATTCTGGACAATTCGGTACAAACGCTGCTGTCCTCCTACGATCTCGGCCAAAAGCTCCGCGCCCTGCGTCTGCGCAAGAAAATCGCGCTCGTCGACCTCGGCCGCCACACAGGATTATCGGCCTCCATGCTCTCCCAGCTCGAAACCGGCAAAATGGTGCCCACGCTCCCCACGCTCGCCCGCATCGCCATGGTCTTCGATGTCGGCCTGGAGCATTTCTTTGACGACCGCCGGCGCCAGAAGACCTTTTCCATCGTCCGCTCCGATGAGCGCATGAAATTTCCTGAGCGCCCTGACCTGCAGACGCCGGCCTACTTCTTCGAATGCCTCGCCTTCGCCACCCAAGGCAAGGAACTGCAGGCCTATCTCGCCGAATTTCCCAAACGCAATACAGAAGATGTAATCGAACACTTTCACCAAGGCGCGGAGTTCCTATATATGCTGGAAGGGTCGATTGCCATCCGCTATGAGCAGGACGATCATGTGCTGCGCGCCGGAGACAGCGTTTATTTCGATGGTTCTGAACCGCATAGTTACAGGGGCTTGGGCAAAACGGGCGGCACCGCGCTGGTGGTCACCTCGGAGCCTCGCGAATAGCGCCGCCATCGTGTTGCTGGCAGCAACGCTGCCGGCCATGGCCGCCGAAAAATGGTTCAGCACTTCCATCGGCTCCGTGGAACTCGTCGGCAATGCTCCTTTGCGCGCATCGCTCGATACCATCGGCCAGGTCGAGCAACTCCGCTACGCCATCGGCGAACTCATCGGCAACCCCGCCATCACCTTCTCCCCACCCCTGCGCCTGCTGATCACAAAGCAGCCCGCGCTTCCGCCCGAATTGCGCGCCGGCCGCTCACGCCTCACTCTGCCCTTGGCCGCCGGTCAGGGCATCTCCCCCGCCGTCTTCCAGATTCTCGCCCGCCAGTTGCTCGATCATGGCACCGCGCGATTGCCGCCAGATCTCGCCGAAGGCCTCACCACCCTGCTCTCCACCGTCGAAATTCACGGTGCCCACGTCGTGTGGGGCGCGCCGCCTCCCGCTTCGCAACGCACACTCGCCTGGGCACGCATTCACATGCTCGCCACGCAACCCGCCTATTACGGCAAGTTGCGCATCATTCTCTTCAACCTGCAAAAAGGTGTCGCCGAAGACCCTGCATTCCGCAACGCCATCGGCAAGAGTGTCGCCGAGTTCACCGCCGAAGCGGAACGCTATCGCGGCGTCGGCCAATTTTCCACCGCCGACGCGCCCAGCAAAACGCTCAACGCGCAGCGCGATCTAAAAATCGTCACACTCAGCGAAGAAGACGGCCGCCTCGCCATCGCCGACCTGCTCGACGCGCGCTCACAAGCCGCTTACCAGGCCATGGTGGACCGCAAGAGCCACATGGCGGAAGCTTACGACGGCCTGGGCCAGCTTGCCTTGCAGCGCAACGATTCCGCCGCGGCGCTCGACAACTTTTCACGCGCCGTCGAACTCGAAAGCAAAGACGCCTCGCTCTGGACCTCTTACGCGAAGGTAGAAACCGACCGCGTGAAAGCGGGCGATGCCATCGCGCGCGCGCTGGAACTCGATCCTCAAAACGCCGAAGCGCATTACCTTCTCGGCGTCCGAAAGAATGATCCAGTGCAGTTCGAACTCGCCACCACCTTCGCGCCCGCAAACTCTGTTTATTGGGACGCGCTCGCCACCGCGTATCTCGATCAGAACCGTTTCGCCGATGCCGCCAAAGCCTGGCGCGCCGCCGAACAGAACGCGCCCGGCCCCGCCATGCGCGAAAAGATGCGCGCCGCCTGGATGAGCATGGATGGCAAGCGACTCGATTTCGAAACCGCCGAGCGCCGCTCCCGCGAAGACCAGCAGCGCCAGAAGTTAGAGGCGCTCAAGAACAAGTCCATCACTGAGTTGCACGCCATCGAAGCGCGCATCAATGGCACCGCCTCCCGCACGGAAGGTCCCGCGCCTGTACCCTGGGACGAAGTGATGCCCGTCGAACTGCGCGGCACTCTGAAGAAGGTGGAGTGCCTGGGCCCACGTACACGCATCACCATTGCCGCCGCCGATGGCACCACGGTCACGCTGATGGTGAAAGCGCGCAAAGGGCTGGTCTGCGGCTCCACGCCGAATCGCGCCATCGCAACGGAGTACCTGAAGCGTCCCGATGAAAAACTGGGCACTGCGGGCGAGATCGAGAAGCTCCTTTGATTCAGGCCGTTCTCCGCGCTCTAGGCAAGAGCAAAGGCCGCGTCACGGCAGTGTTCGCGGCATCCCACCCCTCCGCCGATGCGCAAGTCGCCTACCTGCGCGCCAATCTCGATCTCCCCATCTGGCTCTTCACCACAAGCGAGCCGTCCGCCGAAACCGCATTCCATTGCGAGCGCGTAGTCATCGCGACTTCCTCCCTCGCTCTCTGGCTTCAGGCTCAGCGCGAACTCTGGCCCCATCAAGTTGCGCTCGCGTTAACCGCATGGGATGGCTCGCCAGGCGCATGGCCATTGAAGCTCGCGCCCTTCACCGTTCCTTTCTTCCGCGCGCTGATTCGCAATAAAGACGGCGGCTACTTCCCCGGCACACCGCGCATGGTCGCCCTTCACGCCCGCCTTGGGCTCCAAAGAAAGTTGAGCGATGCCGGCGTGCGTCGCCGTGAACTTCTCCTGGGCGCGGCCTTGTGGATCTTCGCCTTCATAGCCCAGTGGTTCTCGCCCGTCTCACGTTTCGCCTACCGCCGCATTCACGGCAACGTGCACCGGCCCCTCTCCATTCCGCCCGAAGGCGACGGCATCGCGCACTACCGCTACAAGAGCCGCGAGTGGGATGCTCACGCCATCCTCGAACTCCTCCGCCACTCCGGCGCGCGCTATCTCTTTTTCCAGCGCAATGACGACACGTCAGACCCTACCGAACTACTAGCCGCTTTTCGCCATCCGGACACCTTCGCCGTCTCTCGCCAACATGCCGTGCGCGCCTGGCGCAAACTGCTGTTCGCCACCGCGCCCTTCCGCGCCTTACAGCCCGGCGAAATCAGCCGCGTGCATGCCCCCGTCTCCCCCGCCATGCTCGTGGATTCGGCCAAGCTGCGCGCCCTCAC